>NZ_JANQDF010000119.1:0-9191 GCF_029891675.1 Anabaenopsis tanganyikae CS-531 | reverse complement strand
CGAACAACCTTGACATCACCACGGGCTGAGGCTTGATAAATTCGTTTTTGGATTTTGTAAACACGACGTTCTAACTGTTTCCAGTTAATCGTGTTCCATTCTACCGTAGTCTTTACACTCGTTTTAGTCATAATTCCTACTTGAGACTTTATCTTCCATATCACCGTGAATCTGTCAGCATATCTTAGGCATTACCCTAAGCGTTCGCTTCTGACTCAATCTGACCCACTTGCAGCATCCGGTTAGCACCTACTTTTTAGATTCGACCTTCTAAAAGAGCTAACAAGGGGGTTACTTCGTTCCGTGTGTTCATACTGTGTACCTTTAGAGTGATGCTATACGCCGGGTTTATCGGAAGTGCATAACGGTCTATAAACAATTAGCCGTTTCCTTATCCTTTACCTTTTGGTTCCAGCCTGTCAGCCTGATTTGGCTGGTTAATGGTTACGACGCTTTAGACACATCTTTGTTGACTACTCATGGGTACTTTGCTCGACGTGTACCAGGTTAGGCTCCCAGCAAGAACGCCTTTTCTTCGGTGCTTTACGGATTGATGGCTAGTCGCTACCGTAAGGAAGATGCTGTCACCCTTGCACCTAGGGGGAGGGATTCTCACCCACATGAACACCCAGTTATAAGAGTCTGGTTTTACCCAGTCTTACCTCTCATCCTTGAGCATTAATACTCCCGATCGAGAGAACGAATCGCACAGTTTGCCCATAATGTATGCTTCAAACCTGAAGGGAGAGCGAAAAATTTTGGGGGAGATGAAGGATACAATGGGGTAAGATGGCTCAAGCTTCAATTGGCACACCCAAAACAAGCTTTTTCTGAGGATTTTGGGTAAAAGAGCTATTTTAATTTTGAAACCTTTACGTAACAAGACTTTCAGGCGTTGCGTTGCGGCTCATGACAGGCTCGCTACTTTTACCCCGATCTGGGACAGGAAATTCTCCCCATGCCAATCACTGATAAGTAACTTTTTTGGCGATCGCTAAATACCCGGTACTACACAAATAACCCTTAACTGAACAGTATTGGAGTAGGTAAAAAGGGGACTACAGTCCCCACATACCCTAAGATTGAGAAGCCCAAATGCGAGTGGGTAAGCCCCAAACGTAAATAAACCCTTCAGCTGCTTTATGGTCAAACTGGTCTTCAGAACCATAAGTCGCTAAATCGGGGCTATAGAGTGAATGGTCACTCCAACGCCCGACAATGGTGGCGCTACCTTTAAACAGTTTGACTCGCACAGTTCCCATAACACGTTCCTGTGTTTTTTGAATAAAAGCATCTAGTGCGCCTTTCAGGGGGCTGTACCACAGACCATTATAAACAATTTGGGTGTAAGTCTCTTCAATACCTCGCTTGTAGTGGCTGACATCTGCTGTTAGAGTCAGACTTTCTAAATCCCGGTGTGCCTGAATTAACACCAGCATCGCCGGCGATTCGTAGATTTCCCGGGACTTAATCCCCACTAGGCGGTTTTCAATCATATCTATGCGGCCAATACCGTGATTTCCTACTACCTGATTGAGCTGTTCAATTAACTCCACTGGGTTTTTAGGTGTACCGTTGAGGCTGGTGGGAATACCACGGGTAAAACCAATTTCAATGTACTCGGGTTCATTCGGCGTGTCAGCGATCGCCTTAGTCATTTCATAAATTTCTGCTGGTGGTTCCACCGCTGGATCTTCCAGTACGCCAGCTTCGATACTACGACCAAGTAAATTTTTATCAATGCTGTAGGGGGAGGACTTCTTCACCGGTGAGGGGATACCAAATTCCTCACCATAAGCGATGGTTTGCTCGCGACTCATTCCCCATTCTCTCGCTGGTGCAAGGATCTTCAATTTGGGGTCAAGTGCAGCACAAGACACATCAAAGCGCACCTGATCATTACCCTTACCAGTGCAACCATGAGCGATCGCATCAGCACCATATTTATGAGCAGTTTCTACTAATATTTTGGCAATTAACGGGCGAGCCAGAGCAGTCCCCAAAGGATAACGATTTTCATAGAGGGCGTTGGCTTGAATGGCCGCAAAGGCATAATCTTTAACAAAACTGTCTTTCACATCAGCCACCAATGACTGACTAGCACCGGATTTGAGCGCTTTTTCTCGGATTGGCTCTAATTCATCTCCCTGACCCAAATCTGCTGCGAGGGTAATCACCTCCTCCACACCCCACTCATTTTTCAGGTAGGGAATACAAACAGAGGTATCCACCCCCCCAGAATATGCCAAAACAACCTTTTTAGCGCGACCCATTGGTTTCTCCAGTTAGAAAAACAAAGAATGAGTCATCATTATAAGGTATGTAGGGTTTAAAAATTACCTCTGAGAAACAGAGTAAATACATTCTCGTTGATTTTCAATTCCTGTCCATTGTTATCTGTGCCAAAGTCGTACTCATTATTACTCCAGGATAGGTTAAATATAGGACTATTCTGATTGCTACCGATTCTCCATCTAGCTCCCGCACCATAAACAGCACGAGCGGCATTTTCATTCACGGGATTATAATAGGCTGATAATGACAAATTTTGGCTAAATTGAATACCAGCACTTGCCAGCAAAGTATTTTTAATTGCATCCGGTAAAACATCCCCAAAATAGTTAGTTAAACCGAACCAAAAATTACCTAAATTAGCCCTAGCTCTCAGGTTAATAGAATTTACAAAGTCATTGGATCGAGTTTCCCTGTCAAAAGCATAATTAACCCCCGTGGAGATGACTAAATTACTATTCCGATTCCAGGGGATAACTTTATCAATACTACCTGTAACTTGACTGTAATTATCAACATCTGGATTAATATAACCAATTATGGCTCCAGAAAAACGCCATCTGTCCGCAGTATTTTTCGTATAATCTAGACCGCTGTAAGCTTGAATTTCTTCTGCGCCGATCACACCTGTATAATATCGCAAAACATCCTGACTCCCAGTAATATTACCACTGAAACTCAAATGTGGTACATATACTGTTTCTTGTGTATATTTGCTAGATGTGACACTATTCGCCTCTTGATTAAAAACAGTCACATAAACTTGAGCATAAAAATTCGCTACATTCAGAGGTGAAAAACTTTGATTATTAATAGTAGATCTAAAATCTATATTAGACTCAGACCCCCCTTCTAAACCCTGAGAGGATAATATTTTCAGGTTACCAATATCTTCAAAACGAGTACTAACACCAGAACTACGTTGGATAGTTGGTGACGCTCCTACCCAAATACTATTAAAACTAGCAGCAGGTACTTGTGACAAACTTGTCAATCCTGGGGGAATACTCTCGGCTCTAGCAATTCCGCCATGATAAGCAGTTAAACTATTAGCAGGAATTCTCACGTTATTAGCAGCTAAAAACAAATTTCTGTTAACAGTCCTCCTCCCAGAAGGTTTGTGATGATTATCCCCTGGTGAAGCTAAATTGTTTTTCCCACTTGAGTTAAATCTGGTTTCTGAACTAGCTATGTTGGGTACAATATCAGGTAATACACTATATCCCAATTGCAAAGCTGTATTCAACAAAGTATTATCATCATTTAAAATGAAGCTAAAGCCGCGTACAGTTCGACCCATGACAGCTTCCCGGTCATTCATCCTCACAATTTGCCTAATTATAGAATAACTGGCAACCGGAGTATTTTCAACTTCTTCTTTTCTAATGACTGACATTTGGTCGCCATTACTATTACCAATGAATGCGCCGGTGTTGGGTATTAACAAATCTATACCAATTTGTTGACCATTTTCTAACCCTGGTTGAAATTCCGGTTTCCTGATTTCTTCTGCTGTTGTTCTTGCTACTACATCCCCCAGTGTTGCAGTTTGGGAAATCCTAAATGGTAGTAGATTATCAGAGTTAATATTCCCAGATTGTAAAGCCGGAATATATGTACATATTTGATCGGGGTTAGTCCCCGGAAAGATACATGAACCTGTCATACTCAATTGCAGGTTTGTACCCAACACAGTTTGTGGTTGTTTGAAGCTAACAGTAACTTCTCTAGTTTGTCTGGTGGTTTGCAGTTGTAAATATTCTCCTATTTGGTCTACAGTCAAGATATTATTTGTTGTTAAGTTTTCCTTAACTGTTCCGTTCAGCTTGACAATTCCGTTAATATTAAAAATATTATTGGGGCTATTATTAAAGTTGTAACCTAAATTTAATCGTCTCTCGGTTAAGTGGTCAATCAATAGACCATTGATAGGTAAGGTAGTTGTGCGGCGATGGATTTTTCGCTCATCAGCAATCCTCGGAGCAATGATATATTCTTGATTATCCCCTGGATGTGGTTTTTCTATTGCTAATTTTTGTTTAATTTCTAATTCATCAACTTTAGGTTGTGAAACTAATTCTAGGGTGTGAGATTCTGTGGTCTTAGTAGGTGTACAAGAATGAATTATAGAATTACTTGTTAGTAAGTTCCTGACTGCGGTAAATTCTGCTAGACCAGGATGAATGAACGGACAAAAGGTAAACTGAGAACTAGTTTCTGCTAAATTTGTCACCTTTAGCTGGTGGATAAGACCAGATGCTGGTATTTCCTCCAGATTATTGAATATTTTCTTTTCTACCTCGGAAGTGGCAAAAAGTTCTAATTGGCTATTGCTTGTATTTTTAGATATCTCAGCAACTGCTGTTTGAGCAAGGAATATCACTGCTGAACTCAAGAGAAGACCAATTGTTAAGTTTAATTTTTGGTAGTGCAGAATCAGCATAGACACTTATTACCAGTCCTGAAATAATTATCAAGTCTGGTTAAAAGATTATCATAGGGATTTATGGTTTGTATTTTTTTTCTAACTTAAAAAAAGTTAGGGCTAAAAGAATTGGATGACGGTATCAATTTAACTGCCCCTATTGATAATTTTAAATTCTTGACACCCTAACAATTTTTTTTAAATAAAAGCGCTACCATCCCAGATTACTTAAAATCCAGTTTCTATGGTTCCAATGGGGAGTTCTGTGAAGGTAGCAATGCTGTTAGCTTGGGCGGTTTCTAAAGCAGAATCAACCCCACCTGTCATAGTAACATTGTTGTAAACTTCGCTCTCAGACTGACCACCTTCTTCACTGAAGGAATAATTCCCACTATCGCTGATGATTTCAATCACGCCAGCACTACCTAAAGCAGTTGCGGAAATCACACCAGAGTTGGATGTGGCTAAAGCAGCCGCATCGTTTTTACCAATAGCGCCAGCCGCAGTCATTTCAACTACTAAACCATTTTCATTAAGTGTAGCTGCTACAGCCCCAGCAGCAGCGCCTTCACCAGCAGAGGCTACAGAACCAAAACCCAATACACTGGCGGAAACTGCAACTAAGGCGATCGCTACTTGTTTGTGGAATTTCATCAACTTGTACTCCTCTTATTTCAACTTTGATCTAGTTGCGATGTATACACATTAACCTCTGTAGGTTGCTAATTTACTCACTATTAGTTACTTTTAGTACCACAGAGAAAGCTTACAACATGTGTATAACTACCATCAATACTATTTAGTATCTGATTAAAAAAGAGGTTATACTTTAGCGTCCTTAAGGTTAACTTTAAGTTAAGTTTTTCCTGGTTAAGTAATTATCAATAAAGTTGAAGCTAGGCTGGTTGTGAGAGATACTAATCTTTAGTTAAGGATTAATTAAAGTTAAGATCACCTCTAAATGTTATGTCAATGGATATCTTATAATCGATATCTTATGAATACCTCACTCTCTGAACTACGTTCAGATACATTTGAGAGGTTTTCGTAATTTCCCACTATTCATCCCTACCTTGCTTTGCACCAAGGTAGGGACTTTCGTGTTGGCGTTAATTATAAATTAATAATAGATAAAACTTAATCTGCAAACTTATATCTGTAATTTGACAATTCTCCTGGAGGTGATACCCTAGGTCAGATATCCAACCCATAACCCAGCAAAAAATATCCCCGACTATTATTAAGTCGAGGATAGGAAAATAATCTTGACGCTTGTCACCTGTCTAGGATTTAAGTACCAATAATACCGCCGTCATTCTTGGTAATTACCACGGTAGCAGAACGGGGGCGACCGGATGGGCCATGACCTTGACTATGTGGCCAGTTGCTAACCTTGTTGGGTTCCTCAGTAGTACCACCATCGCCTGGATGCTGAATATTGATAAACATGGTTCTATGATCCGGTGTAGTAGTCACACCGGTGACTTCACACTCGGTGGGGCTGGTAAGGAAAAGCTTGATCTGTCTAGGATCATTAGGGTTAGCACATAACATGGTGTTACTACCAATGTTGACTAAATTACCAGTACCATCACCGGAGTGGTCAGTTTGAATCCACAGACGACCATAGTAGTCAAACCACAGGCCATCGGGTGAGCTAAAGTCGTCACCGTTAATATTACCTTGCAGATTTGGCTCAGTTCTCTGGCTATCACCAGCTAAGACATAAATATCCCACTCAAACGTAGTAGCTGCAACGCTGCGCCCAGTCTCCCGCCAACGGATAATGTGACCGTAACGGTTGTTCTCTCTGGGGTTAGCCGCATCCACAGGAGGACGAGCAGAACCTCCGGGGGTTGTGCCATCTGCACTATTCACCGATGCGGGTGTTGTACCGCGACGAGAGTTATTGGTTAATGTGCAGTAAACTTCAACTTCATTGAACCCACGAATGCGAGGACGCACAGCAACCCACTCTGGGCGGTCCATCATGGTAGCGCCAACTCTGTCCGCAGCCTGTCTGGTTTTAATCAGCACTTCTGCTTGGTTATTAAATCCATTTTCTGGTGTCAGTCCCCGTTGACCCCAAACTAGAGGTAGCCATTCACCGGTACCATTGTCATTGAACTTGGCAACGTAGAGAGTACCGTGGTCAAGGATATCACGGTTATTGGCACGCACTTTAGGATCGTAGGTACGAGAACAAACGAACTTATAGATATATTCGTTGACGTTATCGTCACCCATATAGAAAGCTAGACGGTTGTTGTCATCAACAACATATTGAGCGCTCTCGTGTCTGATGCGACCCATGGAAGTACGCTTAACTGGCTTGCTGTTGGGTTCGTAGGGGTCAATTTCCACTACCCAGCCGAATAAATGGGGTTCTAGGGGATTGTTAAAAGCGTCAAAGCGGGGATCAACCTCAGCCCAGCGATAGTAGTTAGAGGCTGCAGGGATACCATAACGTCTTTGTCCATTAACGATATCAGCCTTTTTACCCTCCAGACCTGGAATATTAACTATATCGTCATCTTGCCCAGCTACAAATGTGCTGTTAGCGAAATAACCTTGGAAGTTCTCTTCACAGGTGAGGTAAGTACCCCAGGGTGTTATACCATGGGCACAGTTATTGAGGGTACCATAGGCAGTGAAACCGTCATTCACCCCAATTTCAATTGATCCATTGGGTTGAATAGAGAATTTCTTAGACCTCATCAACGCATCGCCAGCCGCCGGACCCGAAACACGCATTTCCGTATTGACAGTAATGCGGCGACCATAGCGGGAATTGCGATCAACACTCCAACCACCCCCAAATCTATCCTTAGATACCTCTTGGATGGATACACCATGAGCAGCCTGAGATTTTCTGGCTTTCTCAATGGTCATTACAGTATTACCGTCAGTATGCAAGAAGTGTTCTTGAGTATACTCATGGTTAACACACAGTATTCCCCTACGATTGTAAGCTCGACCTTCTACAGGGACATCTAACCCCGATGTCCGGTTGTAATAGCTTTTTCCTGGTAGAGGGAAGAAGTGCATCCCGTCATGGTTCTCCCCCACTTGTTTTTCTTGGGCTGCTGCATCCTGAGAAGCATCGGGTAGCCAGTCAGGGGCACCAGGCATGATGGGGTCTCCCCAAGCCGATAAAATCCGCGCTGTGTAACCCGGGGGAACACTAACTAAATCTTTCTCTAACAGTCCAGTTTCTGCGTTGCGGAGATTTGGTTCAATACTTTGGAAGCCTATACCAGCAAAGCCAAGCCCAGCAGGTACTGTGGATGTGGAAGCAGTTGCTGTTTGCAGCAAGCCGCTGACAGTGGTATCACCTAGAACTGCCAATATAGATGTACTGGCTGCTGTTACCACAAAGCGCCGGCGCTTCATGCTCACCCGTCCAATTACGTCGAGAATTGACTCATTACCGGATGGGTTGATGGTTATGTTGTTCTTCGGATGAAGATGACTTTTCATTTATAGTGACTCCGTTTAATCTTTATAACCAAAGCAATTTAGTTGGCACACTCAAACAAGACTTGAAGAGGATAATTGCAATATCCATTGAGTGGTTTTTACTCTTGTGATAACCAATTACCCATAGGTGAGGAAATTGGAAAATCAGATATTTTTCTGACTGAACATAAGCACCAATATTTTGTCCTCAATTTATGTAATAAAGATTAAAATATGGTTATAACCTGATTAATTTAAGTTTATTCAGTAGCTTTATTTGAGAATAATTATGTTTTATTTATCAATTAAATCACTGCTATTACAGCAGCTAAATTTCAGCTACAGGCTTATAATTTAGGTATTTAACCTTGGTTGACATTTATCTTAATTGAGACTTTTTTCTAGCTTATTGAAAACAATTCTCATTTAATTTTGAATAATAAACATTTACTCAGATATATCTTGATTAACAATAATTTCTGTGCATAGAAAAATACTCTAAATAAATATTAGTAAAATTCTTCTATAAATCGCTAAAACTATACTTGATTTATTATTTAATTTATGATTTGGAGTAACTAGGCAAAACTGTGTGACTCCAACTCAACACCCCTATAAACACCAGTAATAAAAAATGACTGCTCTATTTTTGATGAAAGCCAGGGGGCAGCTGGTATATTGTCCTTGTATCTAGAATATCTAGTCTATTGTTGTCTTATCCTGGAGATGGGTAATTCTGTTGTGGGTGAGACTGTGTTTTTCAGTGTTGTTATACCGACCTATAATCGCCGACCAATTCTAGAAAAGTGCCTCCGCGCTTTGGAGGTGCAAGAGTTGAGTGGATCAAGTGCATACGAAGTTGTTTTAGTAGATGATGGCTCTACTGATGGCACATTGGACTGGTTGAAAGCACATAAGGAAGAATTTCCCCATGTGCGATGGTTTGAGCAAGACCACGCCGGACCGGCGGCGGCTCGAACTTTGGGGATTTCCCAAGCACGGGGAGATATAATAG
>NZ_JANQDF010000118.1:0-15050 GCF_029891675.1 Anabaenopsis tanganyikae CS-531 | reverse complement strand
TAACTCGGCAGTAGCAGACAATGGAAGTTCTAGCTGCACCACGGAGGTAGGATTCAACGTGAAAAAGTCTTTGTCCTGCTTCGTTTTTGATGCTTTCAATCTTGCCATTGTCTGCGTACTTCCTTAAAGTGTTTGGGTGCAGTCCCAGTTGTTTGACTGCTTCTCGTAGTGGTACATAAGCCATACTACTATATTAGCAGTTATGAGCATATATAATCTATTGTTAGCAAATAACTAGCTATTGGCTAACCCCTACTCGCTACTGTTAAACGCCAGACTCAATGGTGGGATATGGTTCATCAGGTTCGAGGCTCAACACCTGCTGAATATCCACTTCTTTCTTACCTACGCCATAATCATAGGGGCCTGTAGCTAAGACCGGGAGTTTCTCGAAATTCTCAATGGCTGGTGGTGAGGTGGTGGTCCATTCTAAGGTCAGTCCCCGCCAAGGATTATCACCAGCTTTTTGTCCATACCACCAACTCCAAATGGCATTGATGATAAAGGGTAATGTTGAAATCGCCAGAATATAAGACCCGTAGGTGCAGATTTCATTCAAGGAGGTGAATTTTGGGTCATATTGGGCAATACGGCGGTTCATCCCCATCAGACCCAGTTTGTGCATGGGTAAGAAGGTCATATTCAGACCGACAATGGTTAAAACAGCATGAACTTTACCCCAAAATTCGTTCATCATCCGTCCCGTCATTTTTGGGAACCAGTGATAAATAGCGGCAAAAATTCCTAAGACACTACCACCAAACAGAACGTAGTGCAAATGTGCCACTACAAAATAAGTATCATGAACGTGAATATCAAAGGGGACTGCGGCTAACATTACACCACTAACCCCGCCAATCACGAAGGTTCCTAAAAAGCCCATGGCAAAAATCATGGGACTATTGAGGCTAATTTTGCCACCCCAAATAGTTGCTAACCAACCAAAGATCTTAATCCCAGTGGGTACAGCAATGATCATGGTGGTGATCATAAAAAACATTCGTAACCAACCGGGGACACCACTTGTAAACATATGATGCGCCCAGACGATTAGCCCTAAGAAACTGATAGCCAGAGAAGAATAGGCGATCGCCTTATAGCCAAAAATTGGCTTGCGGGCATGAACCGGCAAAATTTCCGAAATTGCCCCAAAGAAAGGCAAAATCATGATATAAACCGCCGGGTGAGAATAAAACCAGAACATATGCTGGTAAACCACCGGATCCCCCCCGCCAGTGGGGTTAAAAAATGTTGTTCCTGCTAATAAGTCAAAGCCCAGAAGAATCAGCGCCCCTGCTAGTACTGGTGTAGATAGCAACACTAAAGCAGAAGTGGCCAACATTGACCAACAAAACAAAGGCATTTGATGAAAGCCCATACTGGGAACACGCATCTTCAGGATGGTAACAATAAAGTTAATGGCTCCCAAAATCGAGGATGTACCCAATAGCAGCACACTCATAATCCAGATAGCCTCACCCACTTGGCCTGTTACCAAGCTCAAAGGAGGGTAGGAAGTCCATCCAGCATCAGGCGCATCACCCAGGGCTAAACTAGCGATCAGCAACACACCCGCAGGGGGAATCATCCAAAAAGCTACAGCATTCAAGCGCGGAAATGCCATATCTCTAGCCCCAATCATCAGGGGAATGAGATAGTTAGCAAATCCTGCACCTGCTGGCACAATCCACAGAAAAATCATGATTGTGGCGTGCAGTGTAAATAAACTGTTATAAATTTCCGGGCTGACAAAATCTACCTCTGGGGTACGTAGTTCTGTCCGCACCAAGTCAGCCATCACGCCGCCAATGCAGTAGAAAACAAAGGATGTAACTAGGTATTGAATCCCAATTACCTTATGGTCGGTGCTGAAACCAAAAAAGTCTCGCCAATGTCTTTCTTGTGGTTCTTCTATATGAGGCGGAATATTGGCAGTTTTTTCTAACTGAGTTTGTGTCATAAGTTAATTAGTCATTACTCATTAGTCATTGGTCATTAGTCATTAGTAAAATGACTTTCTTCGCTTTCCTGACTTGTTTGTATGGATTGAATGACCATGAATTTATGTGCTTAGTGAGGGATGAAATCCTGACTCAGCTAGCCGCACTGTTTACTCAACAATCTTTTGGTGCATATGATGTAGCATCTCTGGCTGTATACCCATATCCCTAGTGTAAGGACTGAGAAATTCATCTGCGGACAAATCAGCAGGATTAACAGCAACGGCTTGGTTTAGGGTTTCGCTACTAGCAACCAATTGTTCTTGCATCCAAGCTTCATAGGCTTGTTGGGTTTCTACTACTACTTGGGTTTTCATTGCTCCGTGGTAAGGGCCACAAAGTTCGGCACAAATCAGGTCGTAAGTACCAGCTAATCTGGGAGTGAACCGAATTTCGCTTTGTCTACCGGGGATAGCATCTTGTTTTAGGCGGAACTCAGGAACCCAGAAAGCATGGATAACATCATTGGCTGTCATGTTGATTTCCACTTCTCGACCTACTGGAAGGTGTAGCTCACCTGTAGTGACCCCCGTATCAGGATAGGTGAAAAGCCAAGCATATTGTAAACCAGTCACATTAACCCGTAATTCTGGTGGTAGACCAGCCTTTTCGGGACTTCCCCCAATAGTGGGAGCCACACTACCTACACCGGGCGCATTCCGCTTTTGGGGAATTTGGTCAGCATTACGGACTGCTGCTGTGGCTGGGTCTTGCATTGCCTCCTCAGACTGTTCTTGATTTCGGTTCCCCCCTGTGCTGGGGGGTGTATCGCTTAAAGTTGCTGCAATCGCAGCCCCCGGCATTGTCATAGACTCCTGAGTCATCGGCGCTTCATGAACAGAATGGGGATCAAAGCCGCCAATGTCGTTATATACCTCAAAACTATAAACAGAAATACCGAGGACGATAATGGCTGGTATCGCTGTCCAGAGGATTTCTAAAGGCACATTGCCCTCAATTGGTGGTCCATCTTCAAGGTCACCGGCCCGTCGCCGGTATTTAATTGCCGAGTAGATCAAAATACCTTCCACAAGTAAGAATATACCTGTGGAAACGATCATCATGGTGTTAAACAGACCATCCACTAAAACGGCTTCGTCTGTGGCTGCTGTTGGCAACAGACCGTGATTTTGACCGTACCAAAGGCTCGATAGCGTTAGTACGATGCCAATTAGTAGTGTCCAGATGGAACTTGGAATCTTCACGGTTTACTTAAATGAATTTACTACGTTATCTCTATGCTACCCACTTACTAAGGTAGTTCAGGCAATTAAATCTGGAGTCTAATGGTTTTAAGATTTTATTAATTTTTCCAACTAAGTTCATAGTTTTGAGCATCACATATCTATTTTAGAGATTTTTATACATTTATGGCTAGACATAGCTTAGTGTCAATGCTATGTAAAATCCCATAAATATTTCAGATTGGTAAAATTAATCAATAATTATTAATCGTTAACAAATTAAAAAATACCTAAAGCTCGGCTAAAACTAGCTAGAGTGATCCAAAGTATAAGTGCAAGCCAATCTTTTCCACCCGGCTGCATAGGTTAGGGTGTAGATAGATTGGTACTCAAACTTGGAAAATTTAACGGCAGCTCAACCAAGAGCGGGCGGAAGGTACTGTTCATGAATGAATTTGTCCTAGAACAACAAAATGAAGCGGCCGCCGAGCAGCGAAAGCCCCAGGAATTAATTCGTCGCTTGGTGTGGAAAATTTGCATAGCCACCTTGATTTTGATGGCCATAGGCAGTGCCACCCGTGTGATGAATGCTGGGCTGGCTTGTCCGGACTGGCCATTGTGCTATGGGGAATTGGTGCCCACTAGACAAATGAATCTTCAAGTTTTCTTGGAGTGGTTTCACAGATTGGATGCAGGGTTAATTGGTTTGAGCGCCATAGCCCTGGCTGGGTTGTCCTGGTGGTATCGTCGTTGCTTACCCACTTGGCTGCCCTGGGCATCGACATTTGCCCTATTTTTAATCGTCTTCCAAGGGATTTTGGGAGGACTTACCGTTACCCAACTGTTGCGGTTTGATATCGTCACTGCCCATTTGGGAACGGCGCTGTTATTTTTCACTACCCTACTGGTTGTTGGCATCGCGCTGACTCCCTATCAAGGAACTGGAACTGTTGGTAAGTTACCTTGGTTGGGTTTGAGTGCCGTTATTTTTGTCTATCTGCAAAGTATACTAGGCGCTTTAGTAGGGTCTCGCTGGGCCTTACACCAATGCTTTGGTGATTCTCAGCTTTGTAATGTGATGTATAGCCATATTTTTGGCTTGATACCGCCTACTGTGGCTACTTTGGCAGTGGTATTCATATCCTGGCGCACGCCAGCACTCCATCCAGCTTTGCGGCGATTGGCAACTATGGCTGGTGGGTTGCTGATGTTACAAATCTTCTTAGGAGTTGCCACTTTCCGATTACATCTCCAAGTCGAGCTTTTGACAGTTTCTCACCAAACTGTTGGGGCGGCTTTGCTTGGTACTTTAGTAGCTTTTACAGTTCTAGCACTACGCGACTCGGCTATGGCCAGTGAAATCAATGCTTACCCTGTTGCTTCAACAGCGAATGTTATCAGTACACCAATAAATGGAACCAATGCATAACTTAATTCGGGTTCGTTTCCCCATTGCTATGTAGCTTGCCACGGCAGGAAATCAAATTGCCATCACATCTAGCAACAACCCCCAGCTATTAGAAGTGGTAACACCATAAAAACCAAAACTGCTTGCACGCCCAAGAAAAGTCTCAACTTTCACTAGCTAGTCTGAACAAGGGTTTATGGGGGAGCCAGGAAAGATCAGGGAACCTGATCACAATCTTCCCGATCTTCTCCATCCTCCTCATCTTCCTCGTCTTCCCTGAGGATCAGTAACTATTTTTAATGTCAACTCAGTATGAGCAGGGGCTGCATAAAAGTTGTTGAAAAATAAGGAACAAGAGCTAACATGATTGAGACTAATGTCTCTCGCCAAAACCAAACATTTCTCCAAGTCATCCAAAGCTACTACCAACTCACAAAGCCGCGGATTATTCCCTTGCTGCTGATTACCACGGCTGGAAGTATGTGGATTGCTGCTCAGGGACAAGTAGATCCATTGTTGCTGTTAGTAACTCTTACTGGTGGTACTTTGGCAGCCGCTAGCGCCCAAACCATTAACTGTATCTATGACCGGGATATTGACTATGATATGGAGCGGACGCGTCATCGTCCTATCCCTTCTGGTAAGATCCAGCCCCGTGATGCCCTGATTTTTGCCATCGCTCTGGCGGTGATGTCTTTCACCCTACTCGCAGTATTCGCCAATTTACTCGCTGCTTCTCTAGCATTCTCCGGCATTATCTTTTATGTTTTGGTCTATACCCACTGGTTAAAACGCCACAGCACTCAAAATATTGTCATTGGTGGCGCTGCTGGAGCAATTCCCGCTTTAGTTGGTTGGGCGGCTGTCACAGGGACTTTAAGCTGGGCAGCATGGTTAATTTTTGCCATAGTTTTTTTATGGACACCTCCCCATTTCTGGGCGTTAGCGCTGATGATTCGGGATGACTACGCAAAAGTTGGTATCCCAATGTTACCTGTGGTTGAGGGTGATATGGCAACAGTCAAGCAGATTTGGTACTATACACTGGTCACCGTTGGTACTACTATCTTACTTGTTTATCCTTTGCACGCTAGTGGATTTGTTTATGCGGCGATCGCCCTCAGTCTGGGAGGATTATTTGTTCACAAATCTTGGCGTTTGTTACACAGTCCAGAGGATCGCACTGTGGCTAGAGAGTTGTTTCTCTATTCCATCTCTTACATGATGCTGTTATGTTTGGGTATGGTGATAGATAGTCTCCCGATTACCCATAATCTCATGACTATGATCATCACCCAGCTGCATTTTATCAGTTAAAGAATGGGGTACAATTCCCAAAAATCTGATGGTGGGTTAGCGATTACTAACCCACCATCATCTATTCTGCTTGTCAGACTCTCAGCTTGTATGCACTGGTCAATCTAAATCTGACTTTTAAATTAGGATTGATTACGATAGTGTGTGCTATTTATCACAATGCCCACATAATTAACCCTGTTCCCAACACACAAATAATTCCCGCCGCCCCCGCCAGGGGTTTTTTGTTTTTACCAGTCCACCATTCTGAGGCTTTACCAGTATAGCTAATTAGTTGTGCTGTATCTATGGTCGCGATCGCCCATACTAATGCTGTATGTAATCCCCAAGCTATACCCAAACTGCCCCCATCAGTAATCCTGGCTAATACCAGCATCATTCCCATCAGCCATAATCCAGGAATTTGGGGTTTGGTTTCCCGTTGTTCCCATACTAAGTGCAGAAGGGCAAAAATTAAGCTGGAAATTGTTGCTGCTACCCACAGTGGGTAATCACGCTCCAATTCAGTTAACAAGAAACCACGAAAAACTAACTCTTCTATGCCCCCAACTAATAAGGCTATCAATAAAATCGATGGTATAAATTTAATATTTGATTTTTCTAAATAGCACCAGCCTAGCCAGAATTGGGACGTAAACATCATTGCTAGGCTCAATACTCCCAAACCGAAACCCAGCCCTAGGGAACTGAGCAGGGAAACACTGGCCACCAAGCCATAATCTGAAAAAGATTTATGGGATAGCCAAATCACTACCCAGAGAACCAGGGGCGCTAATAAGTAAAGTGGCACTAACAAGGGTAATTTTTGTTCCGGTTGTAAAGCTTTGGTAGGTTGCCAATTCAGTCTGATGGCGATGACTGCTGCTATTGGTAACCAGCACCCTATCCAGGTGATAAAAAATGTCATCACCATAACCAGCATTGATGCATCTTGTATAAATGCTGCTACGCTATTGGATATTTTTATCAAAATAGACATAAAAAAACACGATAGACTTCCTGCTTGTTAATCAAGACTCTACTAGAGTTTGTCACTTGTGCAAGGGGTCTAATCGTATTGTTCCCATGTTACAAAGTTCAAGCAAAGAGAATTAGCGCTTGGCTGTAGTGGTACGAATTAGTTTTGACATACTCACCGATCTTGAAGTATGGCTTACGCCACGCTACGCTATCGGTGATTCTTGACAGTTCACAGTAACTCGCTGCCGAAGCAGTCTTATAGTCACTCTCTGTCCATTTAAAGTCGTGCCGATGCCCCATGCCGACTATTGCATTTTAGCTTTTTGTTGTTTTTTTAGGCAAGTTTTTTTGCAAGAATCAAGAAAAGCCGTCGTAGAACAACGGGGTTTTAAACCCATTTTTTCGATAAAGCCTTGACTGTTAACTTATTCATACCATGGGCAAACTTACTCTTCCAAATCTTCATCGGAGTCTTCTGAGTCTATATCTACTGAAGTCACTTTTTTATCACTTTCTCCCAGTTGAATTAAGTGGATATGTTTATATCCCAGTCTGATTTCAAACTCATCACCCGGCTTTAAGTTCATTGCCTTAGTGTAGGTAGCACCAATCACAATTTGACCGTTTTGATGAACGCTGACACGATATGTCGGTTCACGACCACGACCATCTTTAGGTGCTTCGGGACTCAGAGGAATTCCTCTAGCCGATAGCAGAGCATCATAAAAATCTGTGAGATTGACGCGAACTTGATTATTCTTAGTAACGGTGTAATATCCGCACTGCTTGGCTCTTTCTCGGCGTGGTAAATTAGATAATTCTTTCACCTTAGCAAGCAATGCTTTTCCAGTTAATGGTGCGGTTGCAGTTTCAGTCATTACGCTCAAATTTTCCTTACTTTCTCCAAACTGATAAACAAAGTTGTCTCATGCCAGTATTTGACTACTCATGACTCTGGGGTGAGGGATAAATTCTATTATGGTCACCCACAACAGACTAGAGGTCATGGTGTCCACAAACATTGATTTCAGGGATTTTACGGCACTTTTCACCAGAAATCACCATGGGAAATCAATTGATTTTATGTGTTGGCGCTACTGTAGCAGTGTCACTTTCAGCCACCTGAACAAGTTATTTGAGTGCGACTACAAATAAGTCGTAGACCAAATAAATTGCTGGCTTTCAACTTTCAGTGCTGGCCTTTATTGCCTTTGAGTTGTGAGGTTTTCCCTAATCTGACTCTCCAGACCAAGACAGCATGGTATTTGAATAGGCTCTTACGGACATACACCTTTGTTCTGCCTGTAGAGACGTGAATTTTTTTGTCTCTACATTACGAATTTACAAATCAGCATTAGCGGTGCTTATGCAGCTATTGGTACTGGATTTGTTAGTTCGTAATTTTATATTAAATACTAGCATGAACTAATAATAGCAAAATAATTGTTTAGTTTTTAATTGAACTGCGACTAAAAACTTAAATCTAAATATCTAACCTTGGGGAGTCAAAAAGTGGGATTCATCGGACTTTTTGCCCTATTGAATATTGCAGCGAGACTTTTATAAAAATTCATCTAAATTTAGATGAGGAGTTTTGACAATTGAGTAAAATCCCAAATTTACTTGATTTTGTACACACATCCCCTAAGTGAGGATTGTCCTGATGGTTTATTCTCATGAGACAAACAGCGGATAGAGATTATATACGTCTGTCTTGGGGAAGAATAAATTTTCCCATATCTTGCAAATACCTGCTTATCACCCGATGATATCCCACAGGTTCAGCGCTGACATATACACAAAAAAACTATCCCTTTGCGACTAGATTAGGGATTTTATGCGCCAATGGCTGCCATTACTCTTAACATCAAGAGATATTGAGAAACATGAATGGATTGAGTTTAGATATATTCACTATGCAGGATATGAACCTAGCTGTTTCTCCTGAAAAACCGACTTGTGCTTCTGCTGTGAAACAATTAGGTTAAATATTCCCCCCACCATAACTACATGATTTGCCTTTGATTTGAGAGGTTGACAAGAATCTCAGTTGTAGCACCCCTACAAATTGAATATGAATGGTTATCCTTAAACTAGAATCAGTTGCTCTTGTGTGAGCAGCCTATTAACACTGGGCTGGCCATTAGGGTGAACAAGAGTATAGCTCAAGTGTAACCACCAGGCTTGATTCACGACTTCTGCGGCTGGCAATATAATTTGAAGATTGTGGTTGGTGATAATGGAAGTTTTATTTAAAATCATTCGGCAGCAACAAAATTTCTCTCCTGTTGTACAAACTTACCTTTTACAGGTAGATTCTGGCAATACAATCTTGGATTGCCTCAATCGAATTAAGTGGGAACAAGATGGAACACTCGCTTTTCGCAAAAATTGCCGCAATACAATTTGCGGTAGCTGTGCTATGGGAATCAATGGGCGTTCGGCTTTAGCTTGTAAGGAAAATGTCGGTAGTGAACTAGCTAGATTACCACAAATCCCTGGAGGGGAAAATAACGGCAACACAATTCGGGAAATTACAGTAGCTCCTTTAGGTAATATGCCGGTAATTAAAGATTTGGTCGTTGACATGACTAGTTTCTGGAATCATCTAGATGCAGTAGCTCCTTATGTAAGTACAGCGGCGCGACAAGTTCCGGAAAGGGAATTTTTACAAACACCACAGGAGCGATCGCGTCTTGATCAGACAGGTAATTGTATCATGTGTGGTGCTTGTTATTCTGAATGTAATGCCCGTGAAGTTAATCCAGATTTTGTTGGTCCTCATGCACTAGCCAAAGCCTATCGCATGGTGGCTGACTCTCGTGATGGTGAAACCGAAAATCGCTTAGAAACTTATAACCAAGGAACTAAAGGGGTATGGGGTTGTACTCGTTGTTTCTACTGTGACTCAGTTTGTCCGATGGAGGTAGCACCATTGGAGCAAATCACAAAAATTAAACAGGAAATTCTGCAACGCAAACAAGCCCAAGACAGTCGCTCAATTCGCCACCGCAAAGTATTAGTAGATTTGGTGAAAGAAGGTGGTTGGATCGATGAACGTCAATTTGGTATCCAAGTGGTTGGTAACTACTTTCGGGACTTGAAAGGACTACTGAGTCTTGCACCTCTTGGTTTACGAATGATAGTGCGCGGTAAATTCCCACTTTCCTTTGAACCTTCCCAAGGTACTCAACAAGTGCGATCGCTGATTGAATCTGTACAAAAGAAAAAGAAAACCCCTGATTGATAAATTTCCCAGTCTCTATTTTCAGCGCGGCTCTTGAGGTATATTCAACCTTTGTCCCGATTGTTCATAAACTAAAACATCCCATTGACCATTGTTACTATACTCAAACGCAATCCTGCGACCATCAGCGCTAATCGTAGGGTTGCGGACTTCTGCTAGCAAGTTATTAGTTAAATTTCTCGATTGTCTAGTTTCTCGGTCATAGAGAAAAATAGTAGATCGCCCCTGACGACTAGCCGCAAAAACAATGTACTGACCATTCTCAGCAACACTAGGATGAGAGGCGATGGTATCGAAGGAATTTAAACCCGGTAAATCTACCAAGGTGCGAGTTAGTGTATCGAACATATAAACATCTTGGCTACCCCGGCGATCGCTGGTAAAAACAATATATCTCCCTGAAGTTTGGGGATTTAGTTCCGAAGCTGGACTGTTAAGACTCCGACCACCAGGATCAAAAGGATAATTGACTAAGCGAGGATAGCCGACGCAGCCAGCCAATAAGCCCAACCCAGCAACAAGTATAGGTATAAAAATAGTTCGATTATTCATTTCGTCATTAGTCAATGCTGATGAACACAGATAAATTACCTAACGGATGATTATCTCACACTCGCACCGTTGGGAATATCTAACTCAATATCTGGTCCGCGGTCTAAAACTTCAATATCCCACTGACCACGGCTAGCGGTTTCAAAAACAATATAACGTCCATCTGGGCTAATTCCCGGATTTCTCAACCAGCCGCGATAAGTGGGAGTCATAACTTGTGAATTTTGCGTAGCGCGATCATAAAGTGCTACAACAGGTCTACCTTGGTCACTGGTCAGATAAGCAATGTAACGTCCGGTATAGCTCAGGCTAGGATTTTCAGTAATCGTCCTGGGTCTATTTAAACCCGGTATGCTAACCAACCGTTGTTCTTCCAAGTCATAGACCAACAGTTGGTGAGTACCATTACGATTAGATATAAATGCTAAAAAGCGACCATTTCCACTCAATGCAGGTTGCTCTTCAGTGTAGCGACTGTTGAGGGAAGTAGGCCCTAAGGGTATTTCGTTGGTACTGCAAGATAACAATAAACTAGCAAAGCTAAAAACCAGGCTCCAACGAATTGGTCTTTGGAGCCAAAATCTAGGCGTAAGTCTTTTCACCTCAATTGTCTTCCATCGCCTCCAGACCTAATGCACAGCCAATCGTATTAGATAACACCCTAATCCAAATCGGTCAAATTATCTGGCTCCCGATTGGGGTTTTCTATCGGGTTATATGGTACGTATTCAGTTGGTATTGCATCATCATCAATGGGTCTAGGTGAACTTGAGTCTGGAGACGGCCGGCGCTTTCTGGTTCGGGAAAGGAGATCCTGGTCGCGAGTTTCCCGACGTGGTGGTCTATTAGTGTTACGGCTCGAAGATTTTCTCCCTTCAGTACCTGAAGTATCCCAATCATCAACTTCCCTATCAGCACTCCAATTTTCTGCTTCAAAACTCTCACGACTGCGACTCCCAGGACGGACAGAACTAGGACGACGCTTTCTGTCTGGGGTTTCTGGTCTTTCCCTACCACTGCGGCGTTCTGGGCGGCGAGGTGGTTGATCCTCATAGTATTCATCACGGGGGGAACGAGTATCCCTGCTACCCCGAATACGAGGGCGCACAGGTGGTTCTTCGTCTTCATAGGGAAGGGGTTCTAAGTCTTCTTCTACCTCAGCCTCATATCCCCTGCGATCGTAGGAATAGCTTCTGCTTACTTCTCGATCCTCATCCACAATAGGAGTATTCCGCTTAGCTTGTTGAGTAGCTATACCTCGCAAACGAATACTTTCAACTGCAAAAAATACAGTTGATCCGACTAAAAGCAGCTGATTAAATTGTAAAATTGGGTCTAACCGCCACCCTTGGAAAATGAGAATAAACCCGCAGAGTAAGCCCACTGCTGCAAAGAAAATATCTTGATCTCGTGACAGTTCTGGACGCACAGTGCGGAGAAAATACAGTGCTGCCCCAGACACAGCCAGGAAAATTCCTAGAATACTGGCTGAGTTCGTCCCAAAATTGACCTGAGCCAGAACGCTGGCTGAGTTCAGCCCAAAATTTACCATTGTTCTTTTCCAAATATCAAATCTATGTTAGCGAGTCACAATTAAAATCACTACTCTAATCAGGCACAATATCAACAATATATTGAAGCTTCAAAGCCTCTGGGAAAGAAGCTCTGAAGCTGTTTATCGCCAGCTAGTCAAAGTATAGCTTGTCCTCAGTGGGGGGACTGTTTGCTGTTGGTGCAATTGGGTAAGCTACATCATATTTTTTAACTCGCATAATTCAGCCCCGCAAGATGCCTAGCTGAGAAAATATGCAATGGTGTAAAGACACTGAGATCCTGCTGACAGAGTAACTTTAGGTCTAACCCCACAGTCTTACTCTCGCTACGGTCGTCAAAAACCGTTTACCCAGTCGGCTAAAGTATAAGCCTAGCTTACTGGTTACTTTTCCCCAGAAAAGACCACGGTGGTTTTAACCACCTAGTGGCTTTCCTCTGCGGGCTAAAGTCGCTGATTTTCCAGCTGACCGCGATATTTTTATGAGAGTCAAAGCGACTCTCCCAGGAATTATGAACGCTGGATTTTATCTTTTTGGCTAATGAAAATCAGCCCAACTGTAGCAGGGAGTACTACAATCACACCACCCCAAAACAGACTCCAAAGAAAATTTGCTAATGAAGGCGTCATAGTTCTAAACCTTTTTTTTACACACTTGATCATAATTCTAATATGGTGTCTCGCCAAAAAAGTGCAACATCCTGACTGGTGAGTGAAAAAAAGTATCCTTCCTGGAATTCGTTAAAATTGAACCAAGAACATTCAAACATTGCAGCCTTGCTGGCTTTCGCCTAAATTCTTTCTTAGTTCACAGATAGTAGCTCAAACCAATGACTGGTGTTAACCTGACTGTTTGGATTCTCAGCCCTTTATTGGGACTGATGACATTTCTGTTTATTTTCCGGATAATTCTGACTTGGTATCCACAAGTGGACTTGAATCGTTTGCCCTTTAACCTGATAGCTTGGCCTACTGAACCCTTTTTAGTGCCATTGCGAAAGCTAGTGCAGCCCATAGGAGGGGTAGATATTACCCCTATTCTTTGGGTAGGAATTCTCAGCCTGATTAGGGAAATTCTGCTCGGTCAGCAAGGATTGCTCACCATGATGACTCGCTTGAATTAAGTAATAGGAGTGGGAGTAGGAAGAGGGTAAAAGATTTTAGCACCAGACTAACTGCTTTACCCCCTCCCCCAACCTCTTTTATTTTCCCAAGCCTAAAGGTTCATCTCCTGGACAAAATTGGTGTAGACATTACCTTGCAAGAATCGGGGGTTTTCCATAATCTTTTGATGAAATCCAATAGTAGTGGGAAGTCCGGTAATGGCACACTCTCGCAATGCGCGTTTCATGCGGTTAATTGCAGTAGCTCGGTCTGGACCCCAAACAATTAATTTACCAATCAGAGAATCATAATAGGGGGGGATTTGGTAGTCGGTGTAAACATGGGAATCAATACGGACACCGGGTCCACCAGGGGGAAGATAGCCGCTAATACGTCCGGGTGCAGGGCGAAAGTCATGCTCTGGGTCTTCGGCGTTAATGCGGCATTCAATAGCATGACCTCTTAAGATTACTTGGTCTTGGGTAATCCTTAGTCTTTCCCCTTGGGCAATGCGGATTTGTTCAGCAACTAAGTCCACTCCTGTGACCATTTCTGTTACAGGGTGCTCAACTTGAATCCGGGTGTTCATTTCCATAAAGTAGAACTTACCAGACCTATCTAGAAGAAATTCAACTGTACCAGCCCCAGTAAAGTTGATAAACTGAGCTGCTCTGACAGCAGCTTGTCCCATTTTTTCTCGTAGTTCTGGGTCAAGTGCGGGACTGGGAGCCTCTTCGAGTAACTTTTGATTGCGGCGCTGAATTGAGCAGTCTCGTTCGCCCAAATGGATAACGTTACCGTAATTATCTGCCAAAATTTGGAATTCAATGTGCCGCGGACGTTCAATAAATTTTTCTATATAAACGCCAGAATTACCAAAGGCCGCTCCGGCTTCCCCTTGGGCTGCTAAGAAAAGTTTGACAAATTCACTTTCAGAACGCACTAAACGCATTCCTCTACCGCCCCCACCAGCAGTAGCTTTAATCATGACCGGATAATCCATATCCTTGGCAATTAGCAATCCTTCTTGTTCGGATTCTACTAAGCCATCACTACCTGGTACAGTTGGTACCAAAGCTTTTTGCATGGTTTCTTTAGCTGTGGATTTATCCCCCATGAGCCTTATGGCTTCAGGAGTCGGTCCAATAAAGGCAATATGATGGTCAGCACAAATTTCTGCAAATCTGGCATTTTCTGCTAAAAATCCATAACCAGGGTGAATGGCGCTGGCATTACGTGTTAGGGCAGCAGAAATAATGTTGGGAATATTCAAATAACTTTTACTACTAGCAGGTTCGCCAATGCAAACCGCTTCGTCGGCAAGTTGAACGTGGAGAGCATTCTGGTCAACTGTGGAGTGAACCGCAACCGTGGCGATTCCCATTTCTTCACAGGCGCGGAGAATGCGAAGGGCAATTTCCCCCCGATTGGCAATTAATATTTTGTCAAACTTCATAGAAATACATGGTATGCGGGAAACTCAGTCACGAAGTGTGCTGAGAGGGGAGCGACGCAAGCGGTTTGAACCGTCATGATAATTCATCCTGTTGAGCGTCAAATCAACCGGACTTTAGATTTACTAAACTGTGCAACTTTTAAGCTAATCAAAGCGATTAAACTAGATTAACTACGGCATCCGTCAATTCTGACTTGTCAGAAAGCACGATAGAATCATGGGTCACGGTAAAGGCAGTTGCTTGCAAAGCACGCAATAAAATATTGCGTG
>NZ_JANQDF010000117.1:0-10540 GCF_029891675.1 Anabaenopsis tanganyikae CS-531 | reverse complement strand
CTGGCCATTTTCTAACTGATAATATTCTATTAATCCTCCCTCTGGTTCAAAAATTACATACACGGGTACTTGTAATATGTGCTGATAAAAAAACCATTTTCCCGGTGGGTAGGTAGGCTTGATTGAATATTCTCCCCCTTCTTTATCTGAGAGAAATTCCATGACTATGGCGGGGATATCTCCCTCTAAATGGGGTGTGTAACTTTTTCTATCTGGTAATATCTCTTTAACTGCGGGTACATATAACCAATCAGGGGCTTTAGCAATAAACTGCCCCTCTACGGTGGCACATAAGCCAAAATTGGTAGCAATTAACATTTGTGGCTCAATCCAACCGGTGATTTCTAAACTTTCCCTTAATGCTCCTGCTAATAGTGGTTGCCCTGTATTATCCACCGGTTCATCCTCTTGTAGATCAAAATCAGGCGGTAACGGTTCCCAGGTGATAACCATTCCTGGAGGTGATGCGGTTTCACTAGTGCGGGTTGTTGTCACCATAAACACTACCTAATATTTATCATCATTATAGTTTTATTGGTTGACGGTTGACGGTTGACGGTTGACGGTTGACGGTTGACGGTTCGACTTCGCTCACCGACTTAGGCATGAGGAGTGTCAAACCTGAGAGTAAAAATTCTAAACACTTAACCAGGCCAAGTATGAGAGTGTTAACACAATAACAACTAGTGCCACCCAAATAAACCGATTATCTTTTGTATTCACCTGGTTAAGGTCTATTATTTCCGGTTCAATAGCTACTTGACGAGTAGATTTAACAGGATTACCAGTAGCACGAATTTTCTGATCATTATCCGATAATTTACCTAAATCGGGTATTTCCGTCATCCACTCACTGGGGCGCTGGAGTTTTGGAGCTTTTAAAATATAAAGTAACCGCTTTGCCTGTTTGCTAGTTTCTGGGAAGGGGTGACGTTGCAGTTCTTGACAAAGATCAATGGCTTCTTGATTCCGTCCAGCTGCTTCATAAGCTGTGACCAGCCAAATTTCTACTTCACCCCCCAGGCGAGAATTGCGAGATAATAGGGCGCTGGCTTGTTGCAAATTTTCCACAGCTTCTCGATATTGCCCATTTTCAATGTTAAGTTTTCCTGTCTGGTAAAGACTTCTGGCAATTTCTAAATTTTCTGTACTCACCTGTTATACACCAACAACTAGACATTGGTCAGTCTGGGTTAAATCTCAATAGCGATCGCACATGAGGGTTAATACTTGACGATACCCAGAATATCCACAAGGCGATCGCAGTTAATTATTTTGAGGCAAACTGGGAACCGAGAATCATAGTACCAATACCACCATCAGTAAAAACCTCTAGGAGTAGGGCGTGGGGAATGCGACCATCAATAATATGTGCTGCACTTACACCTTGAGCGAGCGATCGCACACAACAAGTTACTTTAGGAATCATACCACCACTAACTATACCATTAGCAATTAGCTCCCGCGCTTCGCGGATATCCACTTTAGGAATCAAGGTAGACGGGTCTTTATAATCTTTAAGAATACCGGGGGTGTCAGTCAATAAAATTAACTTTTCCGCACCCAGGGCGGCTGCAATTTCCCCCGCTACCGTATCAGCATTAATATTATAAGCTTGTCCATTCTCGTCCGTAGCTACGCTAGACACTACCGGAATATAGCCACTACTAGAGAGAGTTTCCAAAACTTTGATATTTACACTACTGACTTCCCCCACAAAACCAATACCTTCTTGCTCCTGGGGGCGGGCTGTAATTAGGTTACCATCTTTACCACATAGTCCCACCGCCAAGCCCCCAGCGCGGCTAATGAGGGAAACAATTTCCTTATTGACTCGACCCACTAAAACCATTTCCACCACATCCATGGTGGGAGCATCGGTGACGCGCAAACCATTTTTAAATTGTGCTTCAATGCCCAGTTTATTTAACCAACTATTAATTTCAGGACCGCCCCCATGTACCAAAATTGGACGCAAGCCAACGCAGGATAAAAAAACAATATCCCGTATAACCTTGTCCTTGAGGTTACTATCTTTCATGGCAGCACCGCCATATTTAACAACAACAGTGCGACCTACAAATTGTTGAATATAAGGTAGTGCTTCGCTGAGTACACGTACGCGGGTAGCTTCTGTTTGCCTGATGTATTCCGAATCGTTTTCCATCACGAGGGGCTATGAGATTTTAAACTTATCTAGTCAGTTTAAAAGAATTTGTCACCTACAACAATATTTCAGATCAACCCCCTCCTATATTCATCGCTGCTAACATTGCTTGCTGACTGACCTGTTGATAAACAGTACCTAAACATCTGGTCACCACATCACCGGAGGTCGGACCAGCTAAACTTTCTTCTGTTTTCCCTAAAGGAATCGCCCCTAATACATCTAATACGGTCTCGCTACTTGATGGGGTAATTACCACCAATGAAGAATCTAGGGGCTCATTGTATTGCCAGAATGAACTCAGGTTAACAGAATATTGGGGCTGTGTCTGTGGTGGTTGAATCTGGGGTGTTTTAGGTGCTGTAACTTCCACCTTAGCACGGCGTAATTGACGTAAATCACTGATAATTTCCTCTTTAGCGCGTCCCCGTAGTTGAAACAACACAAATGGGTCTTCACTAAAGCGATCGCCTAACTGATAGTATACAGCACCAATATGCTTACAGGGGTTTGCTTTATCAGGACAAGAGCATTTACTGTGCACATCAGAGAGGGTAAAAGGAAACAAAGACAAACCATTGGCTGTAAACACTTCCTCAATATTTTGCGGCATTTCCCCTGCTAACAACTTGGCTGCAAAAATTGCCCTGTGGGACATACTTTCAATCACATAACCCCACTCTTCCTGGGTGAAATGATCGAGAGACAGAGAAACCTTATAGGGTTCAGTTTCAGTACCTTGGACTCTAGCTAGTACCTTTGCACCTTTAAACTCTATATTGAGAACATTTCCTTGACGAGAATAATTTCTCGCCCGTTCCAAACGCTTTTTAAAGCGATAAGAATCCAGTAACTCTAGCCATTTTTGTGACCACCATTCACGGCTTGCCTGTAACGTTGCATGATTCATAATCTTTCTGTAAAATTAACTTATATTTTACTTGATTTATGGGTTAATTTTTGTGACATAAACTAACGGCAAGCTCAATTGCCTTTTGACAAAGCCTTTTCCTGCTAATCTTCTTCAATTATGGCGCTGCGATCGAGTATTAAGAGGTTACGTAATTGGTCTGTATCCATTTCCGTGAGCCACTCCTCACCCGCGCCAACTACCTGTTCAGCTAATTGTTTTTTACTTTCAATCATCTCGTGTATTTTTTCTTCCAATGTGCCAGTACATACGAATTTATGCACTTGCACATTACGAGTTTGACCAATGCGAAATACTCTATCAGTAGCTTGATTTTCAACCGCAGGATTCCACCACCGATCAAAGTGAAATACATGATTAGCCCTGGTTAAATTTAATCCTACACCACCGGCTTTTAAAGAAAGAATCATAATCGGCGGTCCTTGGGGGTCGTGTTGAAAACGGTCAATCATTTCTTCCCTTTGTTGTTTACTAGTACGACCATATAAAAATAATATCTCTTTACCCATTTTTTGCTGTAAATCAGCTTGCAATAATTTACCCCATTCAGCAAATTGGGTGAAAATTAAAGACCTATCTCCCTCTTCCAAAGCCACGCTTAACATTTCTTCCAGTCGTAGTAGTTTGGCAGAAGTATATTGTTCTAATGTCCCTAATTTTAAATATTGGGCTGGATGATTGCAGATTTGTTTGAGTTTAAGCAGTAAGCCTAAAATCATCCCTCGCCGTTGCAACCCTGATGCAGATTCAATCTCTGCCAAAGATGCTTCTACTACTTCTTGATAAAGTGCTGCTTGTTGTGCAGTCAGACCACAAAAAACCGTCATTTCTTGCTTTTCTGGCAAATCTTGAATAATATCACGGTCTGTTTTTAGACGGCGCAAAATAAACGGTTGTACTAAACCCCGCAACTGATTTAAAGATGACGTGTCACCATACTTTTCAATTGGTATAGCAAACCGTCTCTGGAAGAATTGCCGATTTCCCAAATACCCAGGATTGAGAAAATCTAAAATTGACCACAGTTCTTGGAGTTTATTTTCTACTGGTGTACCGGTTAGGGCTATGCGAAATGTAGTTTTTAACTCCCTGACAGCCTGGGATTGTTTAGCTTCTGGATTTTTGACATTTTGAGCTTCATCTAATACAACTACCTGCCAATCAACACCTTGTAAAATTTTCATATCCCGGTGAATCAGGGAGTAACTAGTAATAATGACATTGTGTTTTTTAACTGCTTCTACAAAAGCTTTACCCTTGAGACGTTTATCACCGTGGTGCTGCAAAACTTTCAGGTTAGGAGCAAATTTTTTAATTTCTCGCTCCCAGTTACCTAAAATAGAAGTTGGACACACCAGCAGGGTGGGATTTACTAGTGCGTCTTGTTCCTGGAGGTGCAGTAAAAAAGCAATTAACTGAATGGTTTTTCCCAGTCCCATATCATCTGCGAGACACGCACCCAACCCCCAACGTTCTAAGAACCCTAGCCAAGCTGCGCCCCTTTGTTGATAAGGTCGTAACTGTCCTTGAAAATTAGTAGGTGTCGGTAGAGGTGCGATGACCTGGTTATTGGTTAAGGCTCCAATTAATTCTTGCAATGTTCCTGATGCTTCAAAGCTGACCACAGGTAACTTTTCAATGGACTGGGTATCTCCAGAACCCAGACGTAAAGCATCTTCTAAGGAAAGTGCCATTTTGTCTTTACGAGCGGCAAAAAATGCCTGTGCGGTTTTAATATCCTGGGGTCGCAACTCTACCCACTCGCCATTAATTTCTACCAGTGGACTATTTAAAGCTACAAGTTTATTAAACTCTGTTTGAGAAATTGTCTGCCCACCAATTGCCAATTGCCATTGGAAATTCAGTAGACTTTGTAAACCTAAGCGTCCCTGCTGATTATTTGGGGTTTGAGCGGTGATTTTTAACCCCAAACGATTCGCCCAGCCTCCACCGTTTGCCAAACTAGGAGGCAAAATTACGCCTAAACCACTATCTTCAAACCGCCACGCCACTGACTTAATAAATTCGTATGCTTGCAATGGGTTAAGGTGACAAGATTGGGGATATTCTGTTTCTAAACTGGGTGCAATAACTGGATACAATCTTGAAGCTAACCCCAACCCGCGCAATAATGTTTCTTGGGGTTGATGAATGGTGCGGTTTTGATTAACTAATTGCTCCACGGGGTGATCCCAAATGGTTGCTGCATCTACTAAGAAATCAGGATCATTTGCTGCTTGTAGAAAATATGCCAATGTCCAATCAGTACCGCCAGATGCCGGGGGAAGCAGCTGGAAACAGCAGCGAAATAAGGCTGTTCCTGACAATTGGTACTGTAATGGCATAGTCCAAGCTTTCAGCCCTGCTTCGAGTCTTTCTACTTCCAGCGCATCTGCATTAAAGGTGTCAGAGGTACTAGTTAAAGCTTGCAACCACTGTCGCACCGCTGAGGGTAGAGATGCCATTACTCTGGTTTCTAATAGAGGTTGATCTGCTAATATCTCTCGCACTTGGGCATCTACTATACTGTTGAGAAAGCCCAGCAATAATTCCTGTGGTTGAGTGGGGAAGTCTAGGGCTAAGTATTTTTCTTCTAACTCAGGAGTTGTTTGATAAGTACGACAAGCCAATGGCATCTTGGCGGCAAATTTTTCTAAGCGTGTTCCGTCTATAGCACTGTCTAAGAGGACTTGCCATTTAGCAACAATAGAACCATCAGACTGCCTTTGAATAGTTGGCAAAAACTTACACCGGGAAATTAAATCCAAACTCCAACGCGCAACCTGTGACCAGAAACGTAGGTCTCCAGCGAATAAAGTATCCCCCTCGGTAGCAGCATTTAAGGGCACAGTGGCCAGAAATTTTATAGCGGCGGTGGGGTGAAGACAAAAACCCTCGACTCGCCAGGGTTGGAGATATTGGGGTAAGTTAATTTCAGATGCCAAGGTACCAGAATGTAAGGGGCAAATAAATCCTATTTCTTGCTGATTGTTTTCCGGGATATGAGTTGGTAAGGCAATTATTTGAGAGTGGGTTGGTAGACTGAGTGGAGTAGCAGTTGTACTTTTACGAGTTTGCCGACTGGTTGTCACTGCAACTTGGTTTTGCTGGACTAAATCGGAAATTGTGATGTTCTGAGAAACCAACCATTCACACAACTCTAATGGGTTGATAGCCAGTGGATGTAGTGGTGTGTGTGGAGATGCACTAGTCTCGATGTTTATGCGCGATGAACGCCAAGTTTCTCCCCAAATAAATAAACAACTATTTTCAGGCTTTCCTAACCAATTTCCGTGTAAAATTGTCATCTTTTAACTACTAAAGTTCCTGTAAAATAAACTAATAAATCTCTTGGCGGTATTTGATATGCAGCCAAACTTCCCCAGTATGCGGGGGATATTTGCAACGCTGGTTTTATTGTACAACCAGGCTTACGCGGTCAGGGTTGAGAAAGGTTTCTGGGCGAATATATAGTATTTCCCATGCTCGTGAGGTACATTTTTTTAGTTTGAGGGAACAGGGAACAGCGAACAGGGAACAGGGAATAGGGAATAGGGAATTGGTGTGTACTTCATGAGCCTGAAAAAGGCTATATGCTGGTGATAGCAGCAAACCTGACAGTGAAGCTATGCTCTGGGCAGTTAGCGGGGAGGATAAGAGGATAATATTATATCGTGCTTGGTGCTCAAGGACTTATTTATCTTTGTGTGTACTAGAAGTCAGTCTGAGAGCATAAATGTTAGGATTGCCACAGAGAGAGAATAGAGAAAGAGAAGGAAAAAAAACTGAATGGCAGAAGTTGATAAGTCAATATCCTTCGATGGTAGGGATATTAGACTAAAAGTGGGCTTACTAGCTCCCCAGGCTGGTGGGTCAGTTCTGATAGAATCGGGGGACACATCTGTTTTAGTAACCGCTACGCGAGCAAAGGGTCGAGAAGGAATTGATTTTCTTCCCCTGACAGTAGATTACGAAGAACGACTGTATGCTGCAGGTAGGATTCCCGGAGGGATAATGCGGCGAGAGGGACGTCCACCAGAGAAAACAATTCTGACTAGCCGGTTGATAGACCGTCCCATGAGGCCTTTGTTTCCTTCATGGTTGCGGGATGACCTGCAAATTATTGCTTTTACGCTGTCCATGGATGAGTTGGTACCACCAGATGTCCTCGCAGTTACTGGGGCGTCTATTGCTACCCTGATAGCACAAATTCCCTTTAATGGGCCTATGGCAGCAGTACGGGTAGGCTTAGTGGGTGATGATTTTATTATTAACCCTACCTATGCAGAAATTCAAAGCGGAGACTTGGATCTGATAGTGGCTGGTTCACCCCACGGTGTGATCATGGTGGAGGCGGGAGCCAATCAATTGCCAGAGCAAGATATTATCGAAGCAATTGATTTTGGTTACGAAGCAGTTAGAGATTTAATCCAAGCCCAGGAAGATTTATTGGCGGAAATGGGTCTGCAAGTTGTGCAAGGAGAAGCACCAGAGGTAGACCTGACTGTGAGCAATTTTATCCGCGATCGCGCCAGCGATGAGATTAAGAAAATCCTATCTCAGTTTGAATACAGCAAAGCCCAACGGGATGAAGCGTTGGACGCTGTGAAGGAAAAAATTACTAGTGCGATCGAGGAATTACCAGAAGAAGATGAGGTTCGAGTTGCTGCGATCGCAAACGGTAAAGGAATAGGTAATCACTTTAAAGACATAACCAAGCACTTGATGCGTCGTCAAATCATTGAAGATAACGTCCGCGTTGACGGTCGCAAACTCGATGAAGTCCGTCCTGTTTCTTGTCAAGTTGATGTGTTACCCAAACGAGTCCATGGTAGTGGTTTATTTAACAGGGGATTAACCCAAGTACTATCCACTTGCACCCTTGGTACTCCTGGAGATGCTCAAAGTCTCAACGACGACTTGCAATCAGACCAATGTAAACGCTACCTGCATCATTACAACTTTCCGCCTTTCTCCGTGGGGGAAACTAAACCTATGCGTTTTCCAGGAAGGCGCGAAATTGGTCATGGTGCTTTAGCAGAGCGGGCGCTGATACCTGTGCTACCACCAAAAGAAAAATTCCCTTACGTGATTCGTGTCGTATCGGAAGTGCTTTCTTCTAACGGTTCTACTTCTATGGGTTCGGTGTGTGGTTCCACTCTATCATTGATGGCTGCTGGTGTACCAATTATCAAACCCGTGAGCGGTGCTGCAATGGGTTTGATTAAAGAAGATGACGAGGTGCGAGTTCTCACTGATATTCAGGGCATTGAGGACTTTTTAGGCGATATGGACTTTAAGGTAGCCGGGACAGATACCGGTATTACCGCCTTGCAAATGGATATGAAAATCCCCGGTCTGTCATTGGAGATTATTGCCCAAGCCATCCACCAAGCTAAATCAGCCCGGTTGCATATTCTGGAGAAAATGCTCGAGACTATCCAAGAAGCACGTCCTGAAACCTCACCCTATGCCCCGCGTTTATTGACTATCAAGATTGATTCAGACATGATTGGTCTGGTGATTGGGCCTGGAGGGAAAACAATTAAGGCTATTACTGAAGACACTGGTGCTAAGATTGACATTGAAGACGATGGAACCGTCACCATTTCCGCTGTGGATGAAAGCCGCGCTAAGAAAGCCCGTAACATCATTCAAGGTATGACTCGTAAGTTAAATGAAGGTGATGTTTATGTAGGGCGTGTGACTCGGATTATTCCCATTGGTGCATTTGTAGAATTTCTGCCTGGAAAAGAAGGTATGATTCACATTTCTCAACTAGCTGACTATCGCGTTGGCAAAGTTGAAGATGAAGTGGCCGTTGGAGATGAAGTAATTGTCAAAGTGCGAGAAATTGACAATAAAGGACGGATTAATCTCACACGTTTAGGTATACACCCAGATCAAGCGACTGCGGCGCGAGAAGCTGCGGCTGTGAATCGCTAATATCGATTGGGGATTTTAGATTTTTATCTAAAATCCGCGATGCCTGGAGACTAGGCATCGCGGTTGGTTTGTGAAATTTAAATCATAAAAACTGATCACCGTTCATAAAATACTCAATAAATCTACTGTTTTACCTTTGTAGTCTTAGTCCAAAGTCCTAAAACTACAGGCACAAACGGCTGTGCCTCGATCCCATCCAGAAAGTTTGAGATTACTTGGATGTTGCTACTTGACGTAGGGGAAAGTTAAATATATCCAGAAAATCTTTGATTAAGGTTTTTCGTAAATTTTATGGATGCTTCCGAGTTATTAGCAACAATTACACAGCTCATTGAGCAGGCTGAACAAGGCGACATCGATCCTTGGGATGTTGAAGTAATTAAGGTGATTGACCGTTACCTAGAATTAATGGCACCGGAGGACACACCTAAAGGCTATGAGTCAGATTTGTCGCAATCAGGACAAGCTTTTTTGTCAGCATCGATGCTAGTCTTATTTAAGGCCAACACTTTGATGCAATTATCTTCAGTGGAAGAGGTCGAGGATGATATAGCAGATGATGCCATCTTATTCAGTGAAGGTGGGTTATTACATCATGCTCATCGTCTGCAATTAGAGCGGCACTTGCGGCGCCGTCCCTCAGCAATGCCACCGCCAAAGCGTCGTGTGACTGTGCAAGAGTTAATCAAGCAATTGCAAATTATGGCGCACCAGCTAAAACTGGTTGAGAAATCTAGTAAGCGTGTTTCCCCCCACCGTCACCCCAGATGCCAAAATATGCGGCAGGCCCTAGAGTTAGCTCACCAGGAAAATTTGACCGAGGTAGCTGGAGAACTAGAGCAAGTGTTGCATTCTTCTAGAACAGAGCTATTATTAGGAGAAAATTGTTTGAGTCTAGAACAACTGGTAGATTTGTGGACTCAAACAAAGCAAGCACAGCAAAATACTTCTAGCCATGAGTCAGAAAACCGCCCCCTAGTTAGCGTTTTTTGGGCTTTACTACTGCTGTCGTCTCAATCTAAAGTCGAGTTATTACAAGACGAGTTTTACCAGGACATTCAAATTCGCCTACTGACAGATTGACCCAATTGACACTTCCCGTATGCTTGGTGACGGGGATTCTTGTTTGATCCGTCTCCCCTAGAGACGTGTAACTAATTGTAAATTAGTTGCTTAAAACGAGGAAATATTACTAAATCACGCTAGACTAAAAGTAGTTGATTTAATGAAGTTTTGATGCAGCATGTCACTCCCAAGGAAAACGACAACTTGAACACTTACGCACAAGATATCCAGAGGCTGAAATTATTTCAGAAGTTGGAAGGGGACTCAATTTTAAACGGAAAAAATTCCTCGCCATTCTGGAACGAATCATCGACGGCGATATCCAACGTATTGTCTTTCCCCACCCTGACCGACTTGTCCGATTCGGATTTGAATTGGTTAGGTGGTTATGCACAAAATTTGAGTGCGAACTCGTGGTTCTCAATGACCGC
>NZ_JANQDF010000116.1:0-46618 GCF_029891675.1 Anabaenopsis tanganyikae CS-531 | reverse complement strand
TGCTGACAAAGCCACTTTGATCTGCTCCTCATTGGGGGGAATATACAACCGTTGCTTTTTACCTTCTGCGACAATAGCCATTAACTGAGTCTGCATTCTTCCTGCTTTCCCCTCCTGGCGGATGTGGTCAAAGGTTACTGGACTGTCACAACAAACACACATCGCCCCTCTGCGGTTAACGGTTCCCTCCCGTGGTGTTCCTTCGCCGGTTTTGACTGTAAAAGTAACTGTGGGGGGTTGGTGACTGCTATCAATTACAGGTTCTACCCAAGCTTCCTTACCCTTTTTGGTGGATAATTTAAAAGAATTTACTAAGGGCATTTGCGCCCCACAAGCGGGGTTAGGACATTTGACGGTTCGCGCCCACAACCAAGCAATTACGGTTGCTTCCCCACCGCCATGCTCTTGGGGTAGGGTGACTTTGGGGTATAAATGGCCAATGGTTTTAAAGGCTTGGTTTCGCATCCATTCGCCATAGTAGCGGACATCAGCAGCTAACCCCTGGGCGCTGTACCATTGGTCGGCTTTTAATTCTCTTTGTGCTTGGGGGTTAACGGGGGGTTGATTGGGAAATTTGGGGGGAATTTCAATGAGGGCTTTAGTAATTAGCACCGCCACGGGGTTAATATCACTACCATGGGCGACTAAACCTAGGCGTTGTCCTTCTAGGGGTATGGAACCACCGCCACAGAAGGGGTCATAAACTGGGGGTGCGTAGGTTTGTAGATATGTCAGTACTTTTGCGGGGTCTGTGGGTGGTGTTTCGTTGCGACTCCAAGCTAAACAGCGGGCGATTTCTTTTTGGGCGGTTTGGATAATTTCGGGTTTGTTGATACTGTCCCAGGATACTAAACCTTGTACTACTTGCTCTTGTTTACCTTTTTTTTCTAGGGTAGCAATTTTGCCAATGATATCAAATAGGCGTTGTCTTTCTTGTGCTTGGTCTGCTTCTGTGGGGAATTTGTCGGGGTGACTAGAGGGGTCATCGACTAGGGAAGCAAATAATACGGCTCTACAAGTGGCTGTAGGTTTTCTTGACCACCATAAATGGAGTGTGGAAGGATGTCCGTGTCTGATGGATTTTTCCCTGGCTGATTCTTGGTTGATGGCTTCTAGGGGTAGGGCGACTTCGATTAATTTTTTTATCATCAGAGTAACCAGGGAATACTAGGGAATACTTATGATATTAATTTACCTCATGGGATGGTGAATGGGGATATTGGGTGAAGTATTTCCACAAAATGATTAATTGTATTGAAGAAATGTTGAAATTTTTAGCATATGGAGATTGACGCTACCAATAGGCTAAACTAAGAAAGTACAACAATATTCCCTGTTCCGGTGTTCCCTGTTCCGGTGTTCCCTGTTCCCTGAAACTAAACAACTTTGTACCTCACGAGCATGGGAAATGCTATATTTTGAGGCTTTCTCAATCTGCTGGGTAAAGTATGTTTCTTGATGTTTGAGTTGTTGAGCCAATTCTAATCCTTTTTCAAAGGCTATGAGTGCTTGGGAATAGTCCTGAGTTTGTAAATACAATTGACCCATTTGATCATAAGCCGCCATCATGCCATAATAATTCATGGCTTGCTCTTGGGTTTCTATTAAAATTTGGCTGACTTGTAAAGCTGCGTCTGTTTGTCCTTGGTCAATATATAAAGAAATTATTTTTTGTAAAGCTTCCCCAGCCCGAACATATTGCCGCGATTCCATGGCTATAATATAAGCTTGTTGATAGTTGTTGAATGCTTCTGTGAGTAAACTAGGATTTTTTTGGGCGAGGAGTTGATAATTAGTGCCGATGGCGAGTTGCAATTCTGGTATTTTGGTCAGGTTATTTTCCTGTTGGTAAATTTTTACTATTCTCTGGAGAGTATCTATCGCTGCTTGGGGTTGTTGGTGCTGCTGGTATATATAACTTAGCTGTTGCAGATATACTAACTCCCTGGCGCGATCGCCCTGGTTAGCAGTTAAATTGAATAATTGCTCATAGGTGGCCGCAGCTTGGGGATAATCAAACCAACTCAAATGGAGTTCGCCAATTGTGGTTAGGGTTTGCAATACTGCTGCTGTATCTTGTTGCTGTTGTACTACTGTTAAAACTTGCTCATAGGCTTGTAAAGCTAATTTAGGCGATCGCACTTGCTGGTATGCTTCACCGAGCGCTCGCATTAATTCCCAATCAAAACCCTTAGCTTTTTGGGCTGACTGCTGGATAGTTTGTAGCCGCTGTGTAATATATCTTACTTGCTCCCCGTCATTTTCACCCCATGCGATCGCACCAAACCGGGACAAGGCTTTTACTTCAGCGAATACACCCAAATAGCGGCGTAACCGTATTTCCCGGTTCCAAATCGCAAAAGCTCCTGGTTGGTCTCCCCCTTGTAATTTAGCTGTAGCTTCCTGATTCAAAGCATCTAAAGCCCTCTCTAAGTTTTCCCGTTGTGGGATAGTTAACTGCTGTTTATCCCTCAAAGGCGGTAGCAGTGGGTCAGGTGTGGTAAGTTCTAGGGGATTGGGCGTAAATTGAGCCTGTGCTAGGGTAACCGCAGTATGAAACTGACAGAGGATAACTAGACTAACAGTAATATACAAGTGCCTGAGCATCGATAATTTACCTCAGATGTGATCATCCCAAGCCTTAAAATAAAGCTAGATAATTTAAATTAACATCTGTAATTACTAATTCCATGGATCTTACCACCTTAGCCCGCTGGATGGCGGCTGATTTTAGTAATCAAGCACAAGCCTTTGAAAATCCGCCTTTTTTTGCCCATATTCGCGTGTGTATGCGCCCCCTACCTGTAGAATTATTATCAGGGGTGAGTTTATTTGTCGAACAAGCCTATGATTATATGCTCAATGACCCCTACCGTGTGCGGGTGTTAAAATTGGTCAACGCTGGCGATCGCATCGAGATTGAAAACTACACCGTCAAATCAGAAGAAAATTTTTATGGCGCATCCCGTGACCTCCCACGCTTACAAACTTTAACTAAGGACTGCTTAGAAAAGCTACCAGGATGTAATATGATTGTAGAGTGGTCTGGTAACAGCTTCAAAGGTAAGGTAGAACCCGGTAAAGGTTGTATTGTTTTTCGTAAGGGACAAAAAACCTACCTAGATAGTGAATTTGAAATTGACGAACACAAATTTATCAGCCTTGACCGAGGACGGGATTTAGACACCAACCAACATATTTGGGGTTCTGTCGCAGGTCCATTTTACTTTGTCCGTCGCCAAACTTTTGCCGATGAGGTAATATAGGTAACACAAATATAGTTCAATTAAGATACTGTAGCAACTAACTCCAATGGCTGGAAATAAGGAACTCTTTCTACTGTAGTTTCCCACATCCCATTGGGGTAGAGTTTTAACAACCGAAAACCCGGGTATTTTGAGTCAATCATCAAAGTAGGGCTTTGGGTGCGGAACTGTAATCCCGTGGAGGGGGTACCCAGGTAGTGAACTTGGCCGCGTTGGCGTTGAAATTCCTGATGGATGTGACCAAATAAGACTAACTTCACCTGGGGATGGCGATCGAGAACAGCAAATAATTCTTGGGGATTTTGCAAACTGCTATGATCTAACCACGGTGAATTGACTGCAAAAGGGGGGTGATGTAGCGCCACTAAAGTGGGATGATCTCCCAATATTGTCAACTCACGGTTGAGCCGATCAAGAGTTTTACCCGAAAGATAACCATGGCTACAACCGGGAACACAAGAATCTAGTAAAATAAAATTCCACCCACCCCGCTTAAAAGACTTGCGCCGGGAAATCATCCCCATATTTAAGATATTATCCATGGCGATCGCACAGTCATTATTTCCCGGTAACCAATAAACAGGTATTCGTAGTGGGTTCAGCAGACTTTGGAGATTGTCATAAGACTGAAGATTACCATCCCCAGATAAATTTCCCGTCACTAGCAGTAGATCAAGTTCATTCCCGAATGCGTGTAATTTGTCTACAATAGCCTGGAAAGACTTTATAGTAGGCATTCCCAGCATTTTATGATTTTCCGAGCCAAACAGATGTATATCTGTGATTTGGACAATTGACATGGGAGATACTTGATTCATTTTCACTGATTATCATATTTGCTGAATATCTGATTCTGTCTTGGCAGTAACTCACCCGGTTCATACTGATCTTTAATGTCACCATAGAACTAAAAACCATCAATCAACATGGAATTTATCAAAATCTCTGAATTTTTATCCATCTTAAGAGTGAAATTGTATTTTTTTTTGTATTTTAAGTCACGCATATTTGCCAGAAATTCATCAATTCCTCACACTTTCCCTATATATCTTTATCTCGCCTTACCATCTCCTGGGGTGTTAAAATGCCATTAACCACTAAATTCCCTCAACTTGAGAAAAATTTCCTCAGACGTATGGCGTAAATTTGTGGAATGTGTTATCATCAGCAAATATGAAAGCGGCGACATAGCCAAGTGGTAAGGCAGAGGTCTGCAAAACCTTTATCCCCCGGTTCAAATCCGGGTGTCGCCTTCAAGAAGAATAGAGATTAAAAAACTCGGAGGTATGATATTATCTCCCACCGAGCATTTTTATCTATTTGTCAGTGTACCTGAGAGGTATGATATTATCTCCCACCGAGCATTTTTATCTATTTGTCAGTGTACCTGAGCTGAGAGGCGACATAGATTTTTTTACTCCCTATTCCCAGCCCTCACCAATATGAAAGTGATGGGGATAGCCCATCACTATTGAGGAAATCAACTTACTTACTACACCAGAGTAGTTAACTGCTCTAAGTGGTTTTGTATCTGCGCCAAGTCGCGGGTAGCATCAGGAGAAAGGGCTTCATGAGTTAATGCGTCTCCTGGGAAAGTACCAAACATATAACGCACTGCCATGATACCGTCAGAATAGGCTCCTACTGAACCATTGCCATCAATATCAAGGTGTCCTTGGTTGATACCTTCCTGTAAGTAAGCCTGAATTGCTACCAGGTCGCGGGTAGCATTAGGATCAATGGCTCCGTCAATTAACTCATTGCCAATAAACGAACCGAACAGGTGACGCATGAGGATGACACCATCAGACAATGCTTTTATCTCGCCATTACCGTCAATGTCCAGATTCCATCCTTGACTCACTGTAACAGAGTCTGCTGCCAGAGCGTAACCAGCGGCTGTATTACTGGAACTGAAGTTAACTTGGGTGCCAGTAAAACTATCGGTGGTAGCAAACTTCAAATCAGCTAACTTTAAGGGTAAAGGCTGATTCGGCCAGTCGCCTGTAAAGTCGTTGTATTGCAGTTGTACGAAACGATCAGTAGTCAGGTCGTTGTCAAAGTTTTCATTGTCTGGTAATTCCTTGACATCACCAAACAGGTTTGTTAGGAACAGGTCACTGGCATTGTTAAAAGTTAGCTCGCTGGAATTGTAGTGTAGGCGCAGACTAATACCAGGTAGGCTGTTATCACCAGTGGTAGTATCGTAGTACAGAGGAATTGTTACAGTTCCACCAGGAGCAGCAGATATATTGCTGCTAGATGTAATTTTTTGTGCGTTGTCTATTGCAGTGTCATCATTGAGAATGGTTCCCTCTGCAGTGTCTGTGTTGATGATGGCATCCACAGCATCAGATAAGGTCACGCTGAATCCTTCATCACCTTCATAACTAATGTCACCACTCACATCAACTATAATTTCCTTGGTGGTTTCCCCTGCTGTAAAGGTAACTGTACCTGATGGTAGTGTTGTGGTCGTTGCCGTTTCTATCAGTAAAGACCAACCCCCAGCAATTGAGCCAGAATCTCCGAAAGAGTCATCATCCATGACGTAGAGACTCCAAAGCCCATTGGGGTCGGTATTGTGGAACACTGATAAATCTGTGCCATGGCTACCTCCTGGCGCTGGGGCGGCAAAGTTATCCCCTGTGCCAATATTTGTGGGTAGATAAGTACCGCTGGTAATTTGTCCTGCATCAGGCAAATATGCTGTTGCCCCCGCATCAAAGGTTAAGGTCGTGTTACTGATACCATAGAGATATCCCACATCAGACATAAGTATGGTGGTTGCCCCTGTGGGACCCACGAGCAACACATCAATATCATCAGGCCAAGTATGCGCCAAATTCGTCAGGGTGACTGTGACATTAGTTACTTCCCCACTTAATCCTGAGACAGAAATAGTGGCAGGATAGGGATTACCCGCTCCACCAATAGGAATAGAAATGGGATCCGGATTAGTAAAAACTGGCAAGGTTTCTTCAGAAACAATTGTCCCCGTAGCTGCACTGCTACCAATGTAGCCCTCACCAGGGGTAACACTTAACTGCACCGTTTCGGCAATTTCCTCTAAGCTATCAGCTATGGGGTCAACCACTACTGCTACACTGTCGGCGTTAGCCGCAAAGGTGACTGTCCCGGTTTGCGTAGCCGAGTCGAAGGTGACATCGCTATTGGTCACCACCGTATAGTCTGCTGGGTCTGTCCCTACTGCTACGGCGTTAGCTGTTCCTGAAGCACTGAAGTTCACTGTGAGGGGACTGTCTAAACTCTCCCCGATGCGAGTGAAGGTATAAACTAAATTCTCGCTGCCATCTTCTGCCACACTTGCGGGAGAAACTGTGACACTGATAACAAAACCGGGATCACTCAGCAAGGCATTATAAACATTCAGTCGCCCCCCAGATACCGTAATCCCATTTAGAGTCTCAGTGGGGTCTACTGTCTGCAGTAACACGTCTTTCACCTGCTGGGCTGTCCAGGTGGGATTTTCTGACCATAGTAGTGCTGCGGCTCCCGCAACGTGGGGAGATGCCATGGAAGTTCCAGAAATGCTAGCGTAACTATTTCCGGGAACTGTGCTGTAAATACTTGAACCCGGCGCACCTAAATCTACTGTGGTCAGTCCATAGTTGGAGAACCATGATAGACCATCTGTGTGTGTGGTGGAAGCAACGGAGATGATATTGTCTAAATTGTAGCTTGCCGGATAGCTGGGGCTACTGTCGTTATTATTAGAATCATTTCCCGCCGCTGCAATGAATAATGACCCTGCGTCCCCGGCGGCTGCAATGGCATCGTATAGTCCTTGGCTGTAACCGCCACCTCCCCAGGAGTTGTTTGTCAGTTTTACCCCCTGGGCTGTGGCATAGTCCACTGCCAAAATTGCATTAGAAGTCGAACCAAAACCCGTGTCGTCTAGGAACTTCAAGGGCATAATCTTGGCGTTCCAAGCAACTCCTGTGACTCCCACCGCGTTATTACCTTTACCCGCAATGGTTCCAGATACATGAGTTCCATGTCCGCCTACATCCATGGGGTTGTTGTCGTTATAGGCAAAGTCCCAACCCCTGATGTCGTCTATGTAGCCGTTCCCGTCATCATCTATACCATTGCCAGCAATTTCTCCGGTGTTTGTCCAAATGTTGCCCACTAAGTCTGGGTGGGTATAATCTACTCCGGTGTCAATTACACCAATTACTAAGTCGGGGTTACCAGTTTGAATGTCCCAGGCTTCTGGGGCGTCGATGTCTGCATCTGGGGTGCCCCCTGTTTGTCCTGTGTTATGTAGTCCCCACAGGAGGTTAAAGCCGGGGTCGTTGGGAATGGTGGCGGCGGTGGTGACAATATAATCAGGCTCGATGTATTCAAATACCCGACTCTTACCGTAGGTGGCTAGGGCTGTTTCTACGGAGGTTGTCCCTGATAGTTGCCAAATTTCTGCCCCGGTGAGTCTGATGTTTTGTGTCTTGACTACTCCCAGGCTATTTTTAATTTCATTGGCTTGGGTGCTATTAACTTCTCGGTTGAATTTAACTATCAGTCGATTGGGTGCATAAGGCGATGATGGCGTGGTTGTGTCGCTTTGGCTGTTTGGTGCATAAGGCCTTGATGGTGTGGTTGTCTCCCTTTGGCTGTTGTTAATGGACGGAGTGAGGCTAAAGTCAGCAGCATCAGCCGTACCGGAAAGGGTCACCGCCCAGTTGACGGTACTTGTAGCTGTGGTGTCGCCGCTACGGGTGACGGTGAAGGTAAAGGGGGTGAGTCCTTCATTGCCTTCTGCTTGCACTGCGTCAAGAGGGGCAATGTCTAGGGTAGGTGGCACATCATCATTGAGAATAATTCCCTCTGCGGTGTCTGTGTTGATGATGGCATCCACAGCATCAGATAAGGTCACGCTGAATCCTTCATCAGCTTCATAACTAATGTCACCATTGACGTAGACTGTAATTTCTCGGTAGTTAGTGGTATCCCATGGTTCAAAGGTGAGAGTACCCCGTGGGAATACTCCCAAATCAAAGTCATCAGCAGTAGCAGGGTTGTCACCCGTACCTGTCACCGCCCAGTTGACGGTACTTGTAACTGTGGTGTCGCCGCTACGGGTGACGGTGAAGGTGAAGGGGGTTGTGCCTGTGTTACCTTCTGCTTGCACTGCGTCAAGAGGGGCAATGTCTAGTACTGCTACATTTTCATAAATTCTCAAATTACGGAATTGACCATTACCAGTAGGTGATGTTACATCATGGTCGTTGCTAAGGACGAAGTACTGAAAGTCACCTGTAAAGAAATTTCCCACTGGAATCTGGTAAGTCTGCCAACCGGAACCCGTGACGTAGTTATCAAAGTCTCTCAATCCCACATTCTGGGTTCCACTGAGTTTGAATAGCCAACTCGTGCTCAGTACATTATCATTATCAAACCCAAGTCCGTGAATTTCTCCCTCGATGGTGCTTTGGAAGTCAAATTCTAGGATCGTATCTGTGGTAATAGTGTAGTTAACGCCAAAGTCGAGTTTTTTCCAAGTGTTACCTTTGAGTTCTAATTGGGTTTGATTGTTTGTAATATTGAACTGACCGTTTCTATCTTCCGTAGCGTAGGAGGAAAGAGGGTACAGTACGCTATCACCGTTGATTTGTACAAAGAGTTTGTCAGTTTGAGTCATTTTACTTGATCATTAAATTATTTAACTCGGACGACAAAAATTAAATTACTTTAATCCTTGTCGCGCACATTTAGACCTTGAATGCTGCTTGCGGCTATTTCGGAGCAAAAAAAATAATTAATTTTTGTATCCACCCGCGCCGGTAAAAAGATGTTTGGCAGTGTACATTTATATCCACCCCAAACAATAGATTAAGGACTATTTCCTGATATTAACGGTATGGGTTACCAAACATATTTAGGTAACTAAATAATCATCTTAACCTAAAAATATGTATTTACACATTTAAATTTTTTATGTTTAATAACGTTAATACAATAGTGATTTAAGTTGACTATGTAAGGATACAATGGCAAATAGTATACAAAAAACTACATGATAATATCTTATGTTAATTATGTTTAACTTACTTGCTTGTGTGCAGTTTGCTGGGTGGGGAGTGTTTTCACTGCTCCTGGCCGAAGTATTCAGAGATAGTTATCATGTTTTGTGTCACCAGGTGAAATGGTTAGCTAAATGGCACAATAAGCATCATCAAGTATATCGGCGGGATTTGTCTATAGTCTCCCTACAAGCTTACCAGGATTCCCAACTGTATCATGATGTAGTTGAGTCCGGTTTACTAGTGGTGGTTTTAACAATCATTGCCTTACTGGTTAACCACATGGGGTTATGGCTGGGAGTAGTTTATGGCTGTACTTTCTTGTATGGCGCTTCTGTGCGATATTTTTCTGGTAAAATCGATACAGACTACAACCACTTACCAGGGCCTTTACAAATCATCCCTTCTGTGTGGTGGGTCAATCGTTCTTACCATTGGCGACATCATTTTGATGATGTCAATGCTTACTACAGTGGTGTATTTCCTCTAGTGGATAAAATACTGGGTACAGGACTATCCCTGAAAGGTAAAACCGTCGCTTTAACAGGAGCATCCGGCGCTCTGGGTCAAGCATTAGCAGCAGAACTACTCAAGCATAATGCTAAAGTAGTCGCCTTAACCACCAACCCGGAAAAATTAGCACCCCAGAGTAATTTAAAGGTGCTTTCCTGGGAATTGGGGAATGAAGAGCAACTGCGGGAGAGTCTCCAGAAAATTGATATTTTGATTATTAATCACGGTGTGAATGTCTACAACAATCGCACACCTGATGCGATCGCCACCTCCTATGAGGTGAACACTTTTTCCGCAGTGCGACTGATAGATATATTTCTAACTACAGTCACCGGACCCCAAGACAAAGCCACCAAGGAAATTTGGGTTAATACTTCCGAAGCTGAAGTTTCCCCCGCTTTCAGTCCCCTGTATGAACTGAGTAAACGCACATTAGGGAATATTGTTACCCTCAAGCGTTTAGATGGAAGTTGTGTAATTCGTAAGTTAATATTGGGTCCGTTCAAAAGTTCACTAAATCCCTATGGAGTCATGTCAGCCCAGCAGGTGGCTCGTGGTATATTGTTTTTAGCACGGCGAGACTACCGCAACATTATTGTCACTATCAATCCTCTGACCTATTTGCTGTTTCCTCTCAAGGAAGCAACTACATGGTTTTACTACCGGGTTTTTAGTAAGATGACTCAGAATTAGGCACATACAAATCATAGTGGGTCACTGACTCTGCATTGACCCCGATGAAGCGCGCTGTAACTCCTAAACCCCAGCGATCGCAAAAACAGTAATTAAAGAGGTAAAAATGTCCCCAAATGTGCGATTTAAAATTCCCCATCAAAAGTTAATCATATTAGTGGTAGGTGCCACGGTAATCACATCGGGAATTGCTATTTATGGACTATCCCAGTTTAATTTAAGTAGTGAAAATACCGTAGCAGTAGAAAATCAGCCAACTGCAACCAGAGTTACCGCATTAGGAAGACTAGAACCAGAAACAGAAGTAATTAGCCTATCAGCACCACTACAATTAGATGGCGATCGCATAGCTGAGATTTTAGTACAGGAAGGGGAGCCAGTCAAATCTGGGCAAGTAGTAGCAATTCTCGACTCAAGAACCCGTCTGCAAACTGCTGTAGTCCAAGCAGAAAAACAGCTCAGAGTTGCTGTTGCTAAACTAGCTCAAATTCAAGCTGGGGCTAAAACTGGAGAAATTCAGGCGCAACAAGCAACAATTGAACGTTTACAAGCTGAGTTAGAAACAGACATCATCGCCCAGCAAGAAGCGATCGCCCGCATAGAAGCACAATGGCTAGGGGAAAGGATAGCACAAGAGGCGACAATTAACAAACTGCAAGCAGAACTGAATAACGCCCAAGGGGAATATCAACGTTATCAGCAACTATCTGCTCAGGGAGTAATTTCTCATTCTTTATTTGACAATAAACGCTTAAGTTTAGACATCGCACAACAGCAACTAAAACAAGCGCAAGCAGTTCTCAATCGCATTAACTCCACAGCGAGCAGAGAATTAAACCAAGCGCAAGTCGCGCTCAAGCGCATCAACTCCACCGGGAATAAACAAATCACACAAGCAAAAGCCAGACTCAACAGTATTGCTGAAATTCGCCCCGTAGATATAGAACTAGCCAAAAGTGAAATTGAGAATGCAACCGCCGTACTCAAACAAATAAAAACCGACTTAGAATCTGCCTATATTAAAGCACCAATAGAGGGAAAAATCCTCAAAATTCACGCTCGCAAGGGCGAAAAAATTGGGGATGATGGAATCGCGCAACTAGCACAAACCCAGCAAATGATTGCTATAGCAGAAGTGTATCAAACCGATATTAGGAAAATTCAACTAGGACAATCAGCAGTAGTTACCAGTCAAGCATTTAATGGTGAATTGCAAGGAACAGTTTCTCAAATTGGTTTACAGGTAAATAGACAAAATGTATTTAGCAACCAACCAGGGGAAAACCTAGATAGTCGAGTCATTGAGGTAAGAATTCGCCTAGATCCCACAGACAGTAAAAAAGTAGCGGGATTAACTAACTTACAAGTGCAAACAGCCATTGAATTATAAGAGGATGTTTTATAAGTTTTCAACAGGTAATTTTTATCTTAGGGAACAGGGAACAGGGAACAGGGAACAGGGAACAGGGATTAGGGAACAGGGAACAGGGATTAGGGAACAGGGAACAGGGAACACACCGGAAGAAACAAAATCAAGTCCCATTCCCTTGTGAAGGGAATGGGGAGGGTGGGGGTAAAACAATATTTGATACACTAATCATACCTTTTAAAACATCCTCTAACACTCATTTGACTTCTATTTGATTTTTGAACAAGACTCAGTACAAATGGCAATTCTTCTTACCTGTTCCCTGTTCCCTGTTCCCTGTTCCCTACCTAGACAAATCAATTCAGAAACCAAACCGGATTTCTATATGTTTTTCAAATTCTTACATAAAACCCCCTAGCATGGCGACAGTTAATGAAAGAAAAAACTCGTTTACTAGTCGCCGTCGCAGGTATTACATTTGCTGATATGCTGATGTTTATTCAGCTAGGGTTTGAAAGTGCGCTATTTGACGCAGCTACCAAACCGCATCGGAACCTACAAGCAGATTTAGTTTTAATTAATCCCCAATTTCAAACTTTATTTTCAGTCAAAAGCTTTTCTAGAGAAAGACTTTATCAAACATTGGGTTATGAGGGTGTACAATCAGTAAATTCTGTTTATATTGGCACCGGACAATGGCGCAATCCCCAAACACGTTTGGATCGTGCTATTTTAGTTTGGGGTATTGACCCTGTAGCACCGGCGTTTAAATTTCCCGCAGTACAACAAAATCAGCATCATCTCAAGGCATTGTATCAAGTTCTGTTTGATCAAGATGGTCGTCCAGAATATGGCGCAGTGGGTGATATTTTTGCAACCACAGGTAAGTTTAACACAGAACTCAATAATCAAGCCATCAGTGTTCGGGGGTTATTTAATAATGGTGCTTCCTTTGCTGCGGATGGGAATGTCATTACCAGTGACTCTACCTTTTTACAACTCTTCCCCGAACGCCAAAGAGATAAGATAGAGGTAGGATTAATTACACTTAAGCCCAGTGTAAATATTGAGAAAATGCGATCGCAACTAGCCGCCGGCTTACCCAATGATATTAGCGTATTAACCATAGCAGATTTCGCCCAAATAGAACAGACTTACTGGGCCGAGAGTACTGGGATTGGTTTCATTTTTGGTTTAGGTGTGGTCGTGGGGTTTATTGTCGGTATAGTCATTGTCTACCAGATTCTTTACTCTGATGTCTCCGAACACCTACCAGAATACGCCACCCTCAAAGCCATTGGATATACTGATGGCTATCTGTTGGGGGTTTTGCTACAAGAAGCGTTATTTTTAGCTGTTTTGGGTTATATACCCGCTTTGTTCCTGTCATTTGGATTATATCAGTTAACCTACGCCGCCACCATGCTACCCATAACTATGAAGGTAGAACGAGCCATAACTGTATTTATTCTCACAGTCATCATGTGTAGTATTTCCGGTGCGATCGCCATAGGTAAACTACGTAAAGCTGACCCAGCTGATGTTTTCTAATTCCCAGCAGTTGTGAGTTTATGAAAGTCCCACCCTTGAGTAGTATTCTAAAAACATAAATTAAATTACCTTAGGGGGATGTATCCTATGACAATTTGGGTAAACGAGCAAATTGATCCTTCCGGTATGATTCACGCTTGTATTGCTTGTTGTGATGAATCCCAAGCCAAACACTGTCATCAATCCTTTGAAGAAAATTTGACTGATAGCCAAAAATTAGCCGGTTGGGTAGCACAATTGCGAATAGTTAACTCTTGGGATGAAGTCCCAGTTAATGCGCTCAAACTTAATTAGACACCAGTCTTCTATAAAGGTCATACCTTTGAGGTTTTGACCTTTATTTTTCTACCAGGGGGGGAATTTTCCCTTATATACAGCGCATTTTATCTGAGTAGGTACAAGGGCGGGCAGGATGCGCACCCCACAAGATTTATGATCTTAAAGTGTGTACTTTATTTACTTGAGAAGTGCTGTAAGTATTAAATGTATGATAATTTATACGTATCACCTAATAAACCATAAACATTAGACTCACAAAATCAGCACTCATACACAACAAATTTTAAGAAACATCAATAATTATGCAAATTTCATGAGTTTTATGAACTTTTAAGAGTTATCATCATAGCAATAGTTTAATGTAAAACTTGCGAAACCCGAATTAATATAGTGAACTATTCCCCAGTTTACACTATGGCTAACGCCACGCGATCGCTATCGGAGCAAACCTGTCCTATTAATTTAGTTGGCGAAACAGGACAAGCAGTGCAGATTTCTATTCATCCCCCCAGCCATTATATCTGTGCCAACTGCGAACAGATATTACCAGACTGGAAAAATCAAGCTTGTATATGGGTCGTAATTGTTTTACAGCAATCACGTTATCAACTAGTAAAAAGAACCACCGCAATAGAATTAGAGAAAGAACGCTTACGAGAAAAGTTTATGCGGTTTGGTTGCGATTTAGCATTTAAACTCAGAGATTGCGGCTATTTAACAGACCTGATTGATCCTCGCACTGGCTATCCTTTACTGTCACGTCCGGGAAAAATTCCCCACAATGACACAGCAGTAGTGCAAGCTTTGCTCAACTATCCAGTCATGAAAAACAAATGTCGTGTACTGATTCATCCCCTATGGGGTGCAGCAGTTTATCCGAGTATTTTAATATCAGTTGCACCCCCAAGAATTATCGCCACTTTTACTAAAGAGATTGCACCCTTACACGGTTGGAATTGAATTTAAATCAAATATCAAGGGAACAGGGAACAGGGAACACCGGAACAGGGAATGGGGAATGGGAAATAGGGAACACCGGAACAGGGAATGGGAAATAGGGAACACCGGAACAGGGAATGGGGAATGGGAAATAGGGAACAGGGAATGGGGAGCTTGGTGTGCAACTTTATTTATTAGACACAAACCAAAGGCTTTACTTGAATGTTGGGATTAATTAAATATTTCTCCCTCGGTGTCGTGGTTGAGCATTAATAGGGATGAGAATTTGGTTAAGCCTACGTAATTGCTCTGATGTTCCCAGGCAAATTAGTGTATCTCCAGGTAATAAAATAGTATCCCCAGTCGGACCGCCAATCAGACTACCATCAGTGCGGCGAATGGCAATCACTAAAGCCCCAGATTGTGATCGCAACCTTGTTTCTTTTAAACTCTGACCCACCAGAGGACATACCAGGGGGTCTACTAGAAACTGTTCCATATAAAACTGGCGGTCTGCACTAGAGATAAAACCATCCACAAAATCCAACACCTGCGGTCTTAAGGCCGCCGCCGCCATCCGCTTACCACCAGTAATATAAGGTGAAACCACGATATCTGCCCCGCCGCGTTGTATTTTTTTTGCCGATTCCTCCGTACTAGCCCGGGCGATCGCTCTAATTTTCGGATTCAGTGTTTTTGCAGTCAATACAGTATATAAATTTTCAGCATCAGAAGGTAAAGCCGCCACAATACAAACCGCTCGGTCTACCCCCACCCTCAAGAGGGTATCATCCAAAGTGACATCGCCCTGGTATGCTATGTAATTTTGTGCTTGTGCCTGTTCTACAGATTCTAAATCCGAATCAACCACCACAAAAGGTGCGCCTTCGGCCTGAAATTCCTTAGCAATTTGACGGCCAGTGCGACTAAATCCACAGATGATATAATGTTGTGTCAGGGTTTCCATTAACCTTCTCTGCTGCCGTAATCTCATTCCTTCTTGAAAGTAGCCTTGAATCACGGCTTCTGTAAATCTATTGATCATGTAACCAATAGTGACTACACCCAACAAAATCAAGGCAATTGTAAATAATCGTCCTTGTCTACTCAAGGGATTAGTCTCCCCAAACCCCACAGTAGTTAAGGTAATCACTGTCATATAAGCCGCTTCTTCCCATGACCACCCCTCCATGAACTTGTACCATAAAGTACCGGTGAGAAAAACGCCCCCCAGGGAAATAGTCCCCAGGGTAAGTTCTTGTTGGAGTCTTCGGTATTTTTTCTCAAGTGTGGAATACAAAGTTATTTTACCGTTACCATTATTTGGCAGAATATTTAACCGTTAACCTAGAAAAAAGTATCAGATTTAATAAATAAAATGTTATTTTTAATAATTTCTAGCAAACTAGTAAGTGACTATTAAAATTAAAGAGATATCAGGAGGCGCGGCCGTGAGTATCGAAACTCTCATTGAGCAAGCTACCATCCCCCCAACATCAAATTCTATGTCATCCAGCCCTTTTGACCCTGATAGCTTCAATGAAGCTGTTATGTCAACCTATGCTCGGTTCCCCCTAGCTTTAGATCGGGGTGCAGGTTGTCGGGTTTGGGATACCCAGGGACGTGAATATCTGGACTTTGTGGCCGGAATAGCCACTTGCACCCTGGGACACGCCCACCCGGCTATGGTAGAGGCGGTAACGCGCCAAATCCAAAAGCTGCACCATGTTTCTAATTTGTACTATATTCCCGAACAAGGTCAATTAGCCCAATGGATAGTTGAACACTCCTGTGCAGACCGGGTATTTTTCTGTAATTCCGGTGCTGAAGCTAACGAAGCAGCCATTAAACTAGCCCGCAAATATGCTCACACGGTTCTAGAAATTGACAAACCGATTATCCTCACAGCCAATGCTAGTTTCCACGGTCGCACTTTGGCCACAATCACCGCCACCGGACAACCGAAGTATCAAAAATACTTTGATCCTTTAGTCCCCGGCTTTGAATATGTTCCCTATAACGATGTTAGTGCCTTTGAGGCAGCAATTAGTGAGTTAGATGAAGGTGATTATCGTGTCGCCGCAATTCTAATTGAACCCTTGCAAGGAGAGGGTGGTGTCCGCCCAGGGGATCTGGCTTATTTCCAAAAGCTACGGCGACTTTGTGATGAAACTGGTATTTTGTTGATCTTCGACGAAGTGCAAGTTGGTATGGGACGCACCGGTAAGTTATGGGGTTATGAATATCTGGGCGTAGAACCAGATATCTTTACCAGTGCGAAAGGTTTGGGTGGCGGTATCCCCATTGGGGCGATGATGAGTAAGAAGTTCTGCGATGTTTTTCAACCAGGAGAACACGCCAGTACTTTTGGCGGTAACCCCTTTGTTTGTGGCGTGGCCTTGGCTGTCTGTCAGACTTTGGAAAAAGAAAATATTTTGCAGAATGTGGAAGCCAGGGGTACTCAGTTACGTGATGGATTAAACGCGATCGCCGCTAAATATCCCCATGTGATTTCTGAAGTCCGCGGTTGGGGTTTAATCAATGGTATGGAGTTACAAGCAGATATTGCGCTCACCGCCGCTGATATTGTGCAGGTGGCTATAGATCAGGGTCTGTTGTTAGTACCCGCAGGTCCCAAGGTTGTCCGGTTTGTACCCCCGTTGATTGTCACTGAGGCGGAAATCAATTTGGCTTTACAAGCTGTTGAACAAGCGATCGCTTCTTTGACAGCTTAGTTGTATATCCTCAGCGAGGATGGGTTGTACCTGTCTCTCGCTGTTCCACCCAGGAAAGAGGCAGAAGATGTAAAAATATGTTAATTTTCTACGGGGTGCTGCCCATAATATGGTTGAGCATCGAACCAATGGGGATGTTTACCTTCTTGCCAATCTAAATAAGCCAATTCCAAAATACTGCCTACAGTTATAGCCAAGTTAGATGTAGCTTTAATTAGTTTATATTCACTTTGCCAGTTAGCTAAGGTTTCTTGCCATGCTTCCGGTGTGAATACAGTATCCGGTAATAAGGCTCTGATGCTCGACTTATCAGGGGATGGTTCATATATCCCACCAAACACTTTTCCCCTTTGTGCTGGCATTTCTACGGCTATTACCCCCGATTTTTCCCGGTTTTGAGGTTTTTTAGCCCAAGCCAATGCCGCTAAGGTAGAAATCGTAAATACAGGGATATTTAATTGTTGTCCTAAGGTGCGAGCAATGACAAGGCCTATCCTGGTTCCGGTAAAACCACCAGGACCTTTAGCTACAGCAATAAATCCTAACTCTTCCCAAGTGTGGGGCTTAATAAATTCTACTAAGTATTGATGGACGTAACTAGATAAATCACGCCCCAAATCCCAAGTATGAGCACGACTTTCACTATTAAAATCACTGATAGCCAAACCCAGTGAGGGAGTGGTTGTGTGTAGGGATAATGCGTATGGTTTGGCTCCAAGGTCTTCTAGTTGTTCAATCACGGCTAATTACAATGGTATATTCCACAGTCATTTAACCTCTATGTTAGATGCACATCACACTTACAAAGCAACTGAGTACATTAAACGATAAGAATCCATACAGGAGGAAACATCGCCCTGATTTTTGCCCAAACGGCTACCTGCGTCACTCAGTAGTAGCCGCTTTCAATGATAATTGTATTGGCTCAGGTTGGTACTAGTTCTCCAGGACGCAATTTTGACCACTTACCCACTTCCTGCTTAAAGCTCAAACAACCCACCACGTCCCACTCCATTTCAATGATATCTTGGCTGGTACGAATGTTGACGTTGATGGAAGGTTCACTCGGAGCAAAGGTGGGATTTTCAGTTAGGTGCGGCTGTTGGTGCTGTGTTTCTACCGCGTGGTAGGTTTGACAGCGGTCTACGTAGTGGCAGTTCACACAAATACACATAATCGAACTGACTCCAAAAACCTATTTTACTGTTAATGTTAATGTAACTTAAGCCCAAGTTGTATTCACTAGTTGTTGGGTTGATTTTTATGACAATCCACAGTTTGAGAAATCTCACTCTAGTTACCGAAAATTGCCCTTTTAACTGGCAACTTCTCCCTCCATCTGCTTATATGGTAGGTGGTGCAGTGCGTGATGCCCTGTTGAGTAAGACTCGTGAATATTTGGATCTCGATTTTATTATTCCCTCTCAGGCGGTGCTGTTAGCTCACACCATCGCCCGCCATTATCATGCTGGTTTTGTGCTACTCGACCCCGAAAGGCAAATCGCTCGGGTGGTATTTCCCAACGCTACAGCCGATTTTGCCCAACAGGAAGGAGATAGTTTAGAGGCAGATTTATCAAGAAGAGATTTTACCATTAATGCGATCGCCTATCATCCCCATACCCAAACCATCTTCGACCCCTTACACGGTTATGATGATTTACAACGGGGTATATTACGCATGGTATCACCAGCTAACCTCAAAGATGACCCCCTGCGATTAATGCGGGCATATCGTCAAGCTGCCCAACTTGGTTTTACCATTGAACCGACTACTCAGGCAACTATTACCACCCTAGCACCACAGATCACACAAGTCGCCCCGGAACGAGTACGGGGAGAAATTGCTTATTTATTAGCAAATCCTCAAGGGACATTTTGGCTAGTTAAAGCCGCGTCACATCATTTACTTGCGCCTTTCTTTCCCCATGCTACCCCCGAAAGTTGGCAAAAATTGGCAACAATAGACACAGTAGCTGATTTGATTGCTCAACATTGGCCACAATTAGATGTAAAATTACAGCAGCATATCCGGGATACAGTCAAAACTACTTGGTTAGGCATTGCTAAACTCGCTTGTCTAGTTCACCCTGACCCAGAAGTTGCTAAAATCCAACTCCAAGCACTCACTTACAGCCGTGCTGAAATTCAGGCTGTGACCACCGCCCTAAAGCTGTTTCCCCTACTCAAATCCCCTCATATGTCTGTGAGAGAACAATATTTTTTCTTCCAAGAGGCGGGAAATGTATTTGCGGCTACAATAATCTTAGCCTTAATAAATAATAATTTGGTATCGGCGACCTCAGTCCACAAGTCGCTACGCGCCTATGCACCATTAATCAGCCGGTACCTGAACCCTGATGACCTGGTTGCCCATCCCACTAAATTAGTGAGTGGCGATGAGTTAATCATAGCACTAAATATTCCCCCTTCCCCAAAATTAGGCGAATTATTAACAGAAATTGCCATTGCACAAGCTGAGGGAAAAGTTTCTACCCCAGAAGATGCGATCGCCTTCGGGCAGCAGTTATTATTAAATATAGACTGAAGGTGATTTTTCATCCTCAAGATTATCATGGTCAAAATATCAATTCCTTCTCGACACCAGAAGGAAAACTAGACCCTAACAACCAGAATCTAGCTGATTTAGAAAACCATACACCAACATTAATCACCCATCAGGAATTTAGTCCGATTATCTTTTCATCCTCATATCACCAGGCGAAATCACGTCATAATTCTCAATCAACTTTAGTAATAAATAACTTACCAGCTGATATCATCCGAACTTTCCTGACTAATTTACATCAACAATCACATAGCAAATACCAGTTAGAAATTTTACCTCTTGCTATATCTGTAAATAATCGTCTAGTAGTACAAAGTACCTTAGTCCGGGGTTATGAAGATGGTCTTAATCCAGTAGACTTAGAGAATTGGCAAATACCCTATGAAGTAGTTTTACAAGCTCTAGACATTCAAACCTCTCAACTACCAGATGGTCAATTAGAACTGCGATCAGCTCATTTTATCCTGGGAATCAATCCCAAAGAACTTACTCTAGACCCAGAATTGGGACGAGTGATCAAAATTAAAGATATACAAGAATTATTTGATGTCGTAGTCAAATTTGACATTAACAGTTATACATTGCTCATTCAAGCTCCCTGGTTAGATCAAACACCTTCTCAAATAACCAGGAAAAAACCCGAAATAATCACATTAGATGGATTACCAAAAGTCAAAAGTCCACTATTTAGCTTTAGTCATCTTTTACACGATATACAGTTCAATAGTTCTCATAACCATACCATTCAAAGTTCAGCTAGTTTTCAAGCCATTGGTACAGCTTTTCAGGGAGGATGGAGCTTAGGAGTTCAACAAGGAAATATACTAGAAAACCCAAAATTCCAAATTAATTCCTTTCAATGGGTTAATTCAGATGCACACCAAGACTACATTGTAGGACAGCAACAAACATTGTGGCCCAGGACATTCTTTCAGCAATACTGGGGAGTGTCATTAGTCCAGCGCCATGGTTACACCTTGTCACCTACCCAAAGCACTAATATAGAGCAACGCAACCAAGCTGCTGACGTTAAACGTACCATTCAGGGAAAAGCCGAACCCGGAACTTTTGTCGTCCTCCGTCCCCAGAGTGACACTAAAAATATCTTAGGTGAAATATTAGTAGATGAAACTGGTATTTATCGCTTTCCTGATGTCAGTAGTGGGGTGTTTGTGATTGAAAAATATCCCCGTGGAAGATTAACAGCACAACCCCAAGTTAAAGTAATTAATTTAGCTTTTACACCAGGACAATTATCTTCTGGGACAAGTTCCTCTGTATTTTCTGCTGGTTGGTTATATCAACCCCCATTCCCCCAAACTTCCGAAATTATCGGCAATTTTTCTAATTTTCAAGCTGGAATAAAAAAAAAGTGGGGAGTTTCCGAAAGTCTCACATTAGGAATAGGTGCATTTTATCATGGCAATATTAATGCTATTGGTGAGCTATTTTTTCATCCTCAAAATGTCCCTTTAAGTGTTTATTTGAGTGCGAATACCCAAGACAGAATCAAATATCCCTCAAATCGTGGCAGCAATATTTATACCCGCATTAAATATCGCATTTCTAACAACACACAAATCAACTTAAATGGAGATTTATACTCACAGACATTAAATTTTAACCATCAATTAAATTTGAATCAAAGTACAACTATGCAGTTGTTTAGCAACATTCAAAATACAGGAACTGGTAGTTTACAAATTAGTTTGCGCCAAAATGATGATAATTTCAATACACAGATATCATTAGACAAAAATCAGAACTTAAATTTTAATAATACCTTGAATTTAGCCAAAGCATATAAAAACTTTATTTTTACCTTCCGTACTAATTTATCGGGAATAGATGCTGAAATTAAATACAATTTACCAAAAGCTAATACTGGGGTGGCGACTAATCAAATCGCATTGAGATATCAAGGTTATCAAAAAAACTATGATATTTTGACAAATCCCATTCCCCAATTTCCAAGAAATTTCTTAGAATTATCTTGGCAATATGCTCAGAAAAATGGATTACAGTGGCGAATAGGATCCGGTCTGAGTAACGATGGCTCAGGGATAAATGCTACATTGTCTATACCGATGCTTTCAGGATTAAACCTGTCTGCACGATACCAATCAATATCTCAATTTTCCCATGGGTCTTCCTTTCAAATTCAAATTAATAGTAGCTTTAACCTCCAACAAGGTTTCAGAACTATTAACCAGAAATTGGCTACACAAGGGTTATTTATTCAACCCTTCCTTGATAAAAACAGTAATCACAAACTAGACCAAGGAGATGAGATAATTACTGAGGACTTAGAAGAACTCTTATTGATTAATCATCAAAGCATTAGTCAATATCAATCGGAGTGGGAACATGATGGTATTCGTATATCCTTACCACCCGGTAATTATCGCCTCGATTTAAATACTACCGGTTTTCCCCCACAGGCGCAAACATTAGTTCCTTCCTATGCGATCGAAATTGCTCCCGGTAGTTTTACCACTCTTCCTATTCCATTTAGTCTAACTCATCCCGTTGAGAGTATAGTAAATTACATACAAAACTAGCCCATTACTCGATCATATATAGAACAGTCATCCGGTTCACTTTTAATTGGCATAACATGGGCTGAAAACAGACAAGTTTGCCTCAGTCTCCCTGGTAAATGGCATTAGGTCAAGATGTTAGCAATAAATCCTATGAATTACCTCTGAAATATCACAATTATCCTATTTTATCGACTTTAAATAAATTAAGTCAGTTGCTATCAAATCCGGGTTAACTATAGGTTAAACTGTGTTTATGGGGGCTATTATATGTCAAGTGCATATTAACTATTAAATGGGTGGTTCTGATGTCTGTGGCTTGTATACAACCTCACGTAAATCTATCCTTACGAAATCGAGGCAATATTATAGCTGTTATGCCCTGGCTGCGGTGTCCTCATGAGTTAATTAACACAGATGTCGGAGTACTTGTGGGAAGGGAAAGTTTATAAGTCCCGTTAAATTCAGGGAATTTAACATAATGCACAACCAAGAAAGTTATGAGTTGAGCAGTGATGCTGCGATCGCCATCAATAAAAATTTATGCATAAATGACCGCCACAATAAAGTGAATAATTCCTCCAATTTAAGTTTCGAGACCTTGGCAGACGCTGTCCCACAAATTGTTTGGACTTCCCGTCCAGATGGCTGGTTAGACTATTATAACCAACGCTGGGTTGAGTATACAGGTATGAATTGGGAGGAAAGTCAAGGTTGGGGCTGGCAATCTGTACTGCATCCCGAAGATGTGCAAATGTGCCTAGATACTTGGCGTGAATGTCTTCGTACAGGTCAAAAATATCAGGTAGAATACCGTTTGCTTCGTGCTAGTGATAGGGAATATCGCTGGCACTTAGGGCGAGCTTTTCCTTTACGTAATCACAAAGGAGAAATTATCAAGTGGTTTGGTTCTTCTACTGATATTGATGACCACAAACGCGCCGAAGCAGAACTGTGGAAAGCCTTGGAACAGCAACAAGCAGCCCGCGCAGCAGCTGAAAAGGCGAACCGCATTAAAGATGAGTTTCTTGCAGTCCTTTCTCATGAATTGCGCACCCCACTTAATCCCATTCTCGGTTGGGTACAGCTATTGAAAACTAACAAACTAGATCAGGCTAAGACTGCTCAAGCTATAGAAATTATTGAACGCAATGCTAAATTACAGGTGGAATTGATTGAAGATTTACTGGATGTATCTCGCATTCTTCAGGGAAAACTAACTTTAAATGTTTCTAAAATCAATCTAGCCAAGACTATTTCCGCCGCTTTAGACAGTATTAATTTGGCAGCTTCTGCGAAAGAAATTAGCATTAATACTATGTTAGACGAAAATGTAGGGGAAGTTACCGGTGACTCGGCTCGCTTACAACAAATTGTCTGGAATCTTTTGTCTAATGCTGTCAAGTTCACTTCTCCGGGGGGGAAAGTGGAAGTACGCCTGGAAGAATCTCATTGTATGGCTCAAATCCAAGTCAGTGATACAGGCAAAGGTATTAGCCCTGATTTTTTACCATACATATTTGATTACTTTCGTCAAGAGGATAGTTCAATTACCAGAAAATTTGGGGGACTAGGCTTAGGACTGGCAATTGTGCGGCAGTTAGTAGAGTTACATGGCGGTACTGTTGAGGCTAATAGTTTAGGTGAAGGGCACGGAGCCGCTTTTAGTGTGAAACTACCTTTGTGTAGATGTGTAGTGACTGAAGATAAATCATCCCGGCCAGAGATATCAACAGAGAATATACTGCAAACAGGAACTTTGGATTTAAATGGCATTAAAATCTTAGTTGTGGATGATAATCCTGATTCCCTTGATTTTATCACTTTTGTGCTGAAAATGTATGGCGGGAAAGTGACCAAAGTAGCATCAGCCTGGGAAGCATTGCAAATGCTCCTCAAGTCCCAGCCAGATATTTTAGTCAGCGATATTGGTATGCCTTATATGGATGGGTATGAATTATTACGAAAAGTTCGAGGATTACCCTCACAAATGGGAGGGAGAATTCCCGCGATCGCCTTAACGGCTTTTGCCGCTGAGTTTGACCAACAACAGGCTATTTCCGCAGGTTTTCAAATCCACATACCTAAACCAGTACAACCAGAAACTTTAGCAGCCGCAGTTGTTCAATTAGTTAAGCAGCATTCGACCACAGATGAACACAGTTAAACCGTCACACCTTCCAATTGTTCCTCTGTTAACTCATATAACTGACGCAACTTACCGATTTTATCTGCATCCGCTTGCCATAAACCCCGCCCATGTGCCTCAATCATTCTGCTTAAAATATTCCGAAAAGCTTCAGGATTAGCCCGGCGTAACTTCTCCGCCATTTCAGCATCTAAAGCATAAGTATCTGCCGCTTGGTCATATACCCAGTCATCCTGGAAATCAGCAGTACCACCCCAGCCAATTAACGCCGTCATCCGTTGGGAAATTTCAAATGCACCCCCAGAACCTTGATTAGCCATGGCTTGCGCCCATTTGGGATTGACTAACTTGCTGCGGTACTCCATACGGAGTAAATCATCTAAATTCCGGGGGGTACTGTCCTTAGAAAAACTTTCCACAAAGCTGGTAGTCACCTTTTTACCCCGTTGCTTTTCTGCTGCCTTTTTTAAACCGCCAGTATTAGCGTAATATTCTTGAATATCGGTTAAACCATATTCCACAGAATCAATTTCTTGAACAATGCGATCGCTAGTTTTCAATAAAGTATTTAAAACCTCTGGTCTAGCCTGACCCTTATCTTGTCTACCATAACTAAACACATTGCGACCTTCCCAAGTCTTACCCAACTCCTCCCCAGATTCCCAATTACCATCAACCACCTGATCATTGACTAAAGAACCAAAATCACCAGCGGGATTAGAAAACAATCTTGCAGAACTATTCTCTACCCCTTGGGCCTGCAAAGCCAAAGCGTGCTTTCTAATAAAATTCTGCTCTTCGGGTTCATCAGCATCAGCCGCCCGTTGAAACAAATCATCTAATAATTCAATAATATTGACAAAACTATCCCGAAAAATCCCCGATAAATTCCCCAAAATATCAATGCGCGGATGTCCCACCTCAGCTAAAGGCTTTAACTGATAACGGACAATACGCCCAGTCCCCTCCTTCACAGGTTCCGCCCCCACCAACTCCAAAAGAATACCCAGGGACTCGCCCTTAGTTTTAATCGCATCCAAACCCCATAACATCACCGCCACCGTTTCCGGATAAGTTTTATGTTCCGCCAAATGCTGGGCAATAATTTTCCCCCCAATTTCCCGCCCCCGAGCATAAGCAGCAGGAGAAGGCATTCTATAAGGGTCTAAAGCATGAATATTTCTGCCCGTAGGTAACACCCCCGCACCATCCCGCAGTAAATCACCCCCGGGCGCGGGTAAAATGTACTCTCCATTCAACCCCCTTAACAAACTCCTCAACTCATCAGTAGACTGCATCAACAAGTCAGTAACTAACTCCTCCTCCTGTGGGTGTTCTGTGCTTCCCTGGGGTTCCTTGCCAAAATAAGCCTCTAAATATCCCGCCAACTCCTCCTGATTCGGCGGTTCCCCCAAAATATGCAGCCCAGAAGAAAACAGACGATTCTCTAACACCTGGAGATATTCATACAACTTCAGCAAATAATCATCAAAGGCGTGAGCGCTAAACATCCTCACATTCTCAGGACTAAAAGCAATTCCCAAACGTTGAGCATCAGTAAACGGACAATCAGCATCCAAACCAGTATCAACAATCTGCTTACAAATCACCTGCTTCAAAGCATAATTTTTCTGGGGGTCTTCTCGATACTCCGCAATTAAATCTCGCAAAGATAACAACTCTTTATACAAACCAGCGCGACCGTAGGGAGGGACATTGTGAGAAATTAACACCCCATAACCCCGACGCTTGGCCAAAATCGACTCAGAAGGATTATTGGCGGCATATATATATAAATTAGGTAAATCTCCCAATAAAATATCCGGCCAAGAATAACCAGTATTACCCAGGGGGGATCCAGGCAACCATTCTACTGTCCCATGCATCCCAAAGTGAACCACAGCATCAGCCGCAAAATCATTTTGTAGCCATTTATAGAAAGCCGCATATTGGGGATGGGGAGTTAAATCCCGTTCAAACATTAACCGCATCGGGTCGCCTTGTATACCCAAAGGCGGCTGTACACCAATCCAAATATTACCTAACTGTATACCGCCAATATGTAATTCTTCCCCATAGGTTTTAATTCCAGTTCCCCGTAGAGACTTCCATTGTTTTTCAATGCGGGAAGTCAGCAGATACCCCAACCATCTTTCTAGTTTACGGACATGAACAGTATTAGCAGAGGAGGGAAAAGGCTGATTTTTTTGCCAGGTTTCCATTTCTTCATCTGCTGCTTTCACCTGACGAATTAATTCTTCCCCATCCTCGGGGATATCCCCAACATCATAACCTTGGTCTTTGAGGGCGTGGAGAAACTTAACTAGACTGCGGGGAACATTCAATAAAGCCGCAGTCCCCACAGCCCCATAACCAGGGGGAAATCCATATAAAATAATCGCTATTTTACGTTGAGATGGCAATTTCTGCCGCAAGGAAACCCAATTTTTAACTCTACCAATTAACCGTTGTACTCGTTCTGGCACCAGATAAATTTGTTCACCCACTAACCCCCCCAGGGGAATAGTATCTATTGCCCCATCTAGTTCAGGTAAAGCATATAACACTACACTTTGCAGTCCGCCGATTCCCTGACGTGTCCAGGAGTGAATATCTTGAATCAGCAGGGGTGCTGCTACTATATAAGGTACATTTTTCGCTGTCAGGATGCGTTTAGCTACTTCCACCTGGCGGCCTGCTTCCATTGAACCGGCCGGACCGCCTACTAAGGGAAAGCCAATGGTAGAGACAATTGCATCTACCTGGACTGCTTGATCTGACAGGGAGTAAGTTTCTATATTTCCTTGTTTTCGTTGCTGGGCTTCATGGTCGGTGGTCATCCAATCCCTTACCGCTACGTGTCCTTCTACACCGTTGATAAAAATGGGTAAGGGAATTAAACCCCCTTGCTCAAAACGGTGAATGAGTTGGGGAATGTATGGTTGTTGCGTAATTACGTGTTTACGGTAAAGCAGAATACCTACTATAGGTGTGGTTGTGTGGCTATGTTCCCCGCTTTTTGATGATGTCTGTCTCTGAAGATACCACTTTAAATATTCCCGGGGAGATGTGAAAAATCCCTCATATTCAGGATGCAGTAACCCCATATTCGGGGTTTCCTGCGGTGGGGGAATGTCGCCAACCTTTAAATTTAAATATTTTTCTGCTAGTATCCAGAATAGGGCAGCAACGTTTTCAGAACCGCCAGCGTTCCAATATCCATAGATAATTAACCAGTTGCGTAAGTCTTGAACTTTCTTTACTGGAATGAATTTCAGCAGTTTAGGACCGATTTTTAAGAAGCTAATATACCCAGCAAGTTTGTCTTCTTCCCTTCCGTTGCTGAATTTGTCCAGGATGAATTTAACTGGTTTTGGCATTCCTTTGGGTTCGCCGCCAATGGTAAAGTTACCCAACTGGGTTAAACTCATTAGCTCTAAGGCTGACTCGAATACCAGACGGATGGGAATTTGGTTAATGCGCGATCGCAGCCACAAAACCTGATCATAATCAAATAGTAAGCTGCCGAAAAACACATCCGCCCCATCCAGTGCTGCTTCTACTTCCCCAGGGTCAGTGGTAATATTGCGATCGCTAAACACCCGAATATCCAGAGCACACCGTGATTTAGCCAACTCAGCCGCCTTCTTGTACAAGTCAGCATTAAACGATTCAAATCCAGCAATCAAAACAATACGTTTCATGCCAAAGCTAGTAAAGATACCTTTACTGATGATCTTAAACGTAGTTTCGGTTTCATGACCCATTCCCCAAAATGAATTTGGTCATCTACCAGTAGACATAGGGTTATGGCGATCGAAAATAATTCGGCAATTTGGCATATTTTCTTACTTAAGATTTAATATGATTAAATTCTCGAATATCGTTGTGTGACAATACCGACTTGCAGAATCCCTCAGTTAACTACTGGGGGTATTTTTTTATTTTAACTCCCCCCGATGTCATACCGCAGATCAAACATTAAGAGTAAATATCACTAGAGGAATATACAAAGATTGCCTTAATGTGGAATTTTTTCATAGAGATGTACAATAAGAATAACTGCCAAAGGTTCAAGCTTACTTCTACCATTACAGGAAGCGGGTTTCACCCAAGTTATTGTCTCCTGTAGTCAACCTATATGCATTAGTAGTAAGTCATGAAAAACATACCTGTAGGCACTGGAAAGATTGCGTAAAACCTGCGTTAACCAGATTGAATCACTGCTCTGGGCTTTACATTTGGGAATCTCTACAATTAGGACAATTTGAGTTTATTTGCAACTAGTCCCCCATTGGTAACATCAAAAAACTTTGATTTCGGGATTTAAACTGTTGCAAATGGTAGCTCTATTTACGCCATGAAACCAGACTATTGACAAATTACCCCCAAGCGTTGCCAAATTTAAAATCTAGAGGAGTCAATGACTAGCACCAATTTTACCAAAGCAGAAAAGCCCCACAAACGACCACAGGAAGAACCTGATTTACCCAGAAAAAACTTAATAAAAAATAGTGCCAAAAATGAACATTCCCCAAAAATAGAGCAATTACCTGATGGTTCCTCATTAAATATTCAAAATCGTGGTCGAGTAGCTATTTTCATTGATGGCGTCAGTCTATTTCAAACAGCTTTGCAATTGAGTATGGAAATCGACTATCTCAAATTGCTGTGTTATTTAACTGGGGGGTCGCGCTTGTTGCGAGCTTTCTTTTACACTGCTATCGATACCTCAAGACTAGGTTCTACACGTTCACGCCCTAACGAAAAGCAACAAGGTTTTCTTTTTTGGATGCGTCGAAATGGTTATCGTGTGGTTACCAAAGAAGTACAACTGGCAGACCATACAAAAAAACACAACTTGAATGTAGAAATTGCTGTGGATATGATTACTTTAGCTCCTTACTATGATACAGCTATCTTAGTTAGTGGAGACGGAGATTTAGCCTATGCGGTCAATGCAGTTACCGCTACAGGTTCTCGCGTTGAATTGGTTAGTTTGCGAACCATGACCAGCGATAATTTAATTGATGTTGCTGACGAATTTATTGACCTCGATAGGATGAAACAATACATTCAAAAAGATTCCCATCTCGGCTATAGTTATCGCATGCTTTCTAATTCCAAGCTGTAAATCTCCATGGCTCATTGAGCTAAGACAATGATTACTGCCTACCTACTAACTAATACCAGAAAGTAGAATGGCAAAATCGGGAATTACTCTGCGTATTTTTTTTGATTATTTATACATTTGTCACAGGATTTCTATGACTGATACATTCTTTTTGTATAGTTGGTTACCGGGGGTTACACCCCTGTGACAACTCGTTCCAGAATGAATTAATGTAAATTGGTCTAACTGAAAATTAGTCATAATTGCCACCCACTAATTTTTAGCTGAAATTAACCATAAATACTGTTTGCTTCTCAGGGGTAATATTATCTATCTCACTAAAAAATATTAGTGCGGTATCAGAAGGAAGAAGATCGAAGTTACATATATCTGTATTTTGGGAAATCCAATCATATAATAGTTGTATTCACTTGAGTGGTACTAATCATAAGGAGTGTGAAACATGAATCAGATCCAAGTAACATTACTATTAAGTTATTTCCTGATGAGCTGCTATTTCTTCACCAATTGGCTAAGATTTTCTCTGCGTCATCCAACTTCTACCCCCGAAGAGAAATTTTTATCTTTTGTGATGTTTCTAGTCACAACGATTTTATGGCCTGTAGTTATCATCATGAACCTGTGGCAAATTTTCAATAAACGAAAACTGGAACTGAGCAATGTCATTCCTGTGATTTTCGCGATGTTTGCCTTCAGTCTTTCATACTATTTAACTTATTGGTATTAACGCGGTTTCTGTTATCAAAATTTATTCCGCTGATTCCCTTCTAATTTTGAGCAGTTCAACGATACACCCCTGCATGCTATAAGGCGGCAATTCCATATATAAAAGTTAAATAATATCTCAGCACAACCCGGTAACTGCTATTGGTTATAAATCAACACAGAATACCAACATTATTCAGGGTGTATACTATCTGAATTATATCACCATTTCAAATTCTAACTGATGACTCTCGAATAAATCATGAGTGAAATGATCCACTACATTAGTATCAGCCAGTTCTAAGTTATAAAAATCTACAACTTCATGTGCAAAATAGGGTCCCGCGTGCCAAGTACCCTGGTTTAATTTGATAAAGCAATTTCCCGGTATACGGAAAGCAGCCATCTGGGCTAATACTGGTTGATTTAAATGATTATGAGGAGGACAAACAGCCATTAACCAGTCCTTTCCTCCTAAAGAACCTAAACATTGGGTACATTGTAAATGACGAGTAATTTTATCAAACTTACAACCCCGATTTTCTAGCCTCATAATATAAAATCGCGGTGTCCCATTCTGTAAGTTTAATTGCGCATCTTTCCCATCAAAATTCTTGCCATCTTCACTAGGCAAAATTACCTGACCATAAGACCGAAAATTTTCTGGTGTTATCCATTGCGCCGGTAATTGTTGCACTGTTTTTGATGTAATCATAAATCTGACTGCTTATCTTAGAATATTATTTTTTCTGTCCACTTATATCAGCATCTGATCTGGGGTGAACTTATGCCAATCTATGTATATTGGGGTGAAGATGATTTCGCTATGGAAAAGGCAGTGGCGACATTGCGCGATCGCATCCTTGATCCCCTGTGGGTAAGTTTTAACTATACAATCCTATCACCAGATCAACCAGATGCAGCAATTGCTGGTTTAAATCAAGTGATGACACCAGCCTTTGGTGCTGGTGGAAGGTTGGTGTGGCTAGTCAATAGCACACTCTGTCAGCATTGCCCAGAGAACATTCTAGCAGAACTAACGCGAACTTTGTCAGTCATTCCCGATAACTCCTGGTTATTACTCACCAGTCGCAACAAACCAGATGAACGCATCAAATCCACTAAATTACTCAAAAAATGCGCTAGTGAATTTCGAGAATTTTCCCTCATCCCACCTTGGAAAACAGAATTGCTGGTACAGTCCGTCAATCAAGTGGCTGAAACTGTGGGGGTGAAACTAACTTCCCGCGGTGCGGAACTTTTAGCTGAGGCTGTAGGTAATGATACACGCTTGCTGTATAATGAAATGGAAAAACTGCGACTTTATACAACTAATACCACTAAGCCTCTAGACATAGATACCATTACGCAATTAGTCAGAAATACTACCCAAAATAGTTTACAATTAGCAGCAGCAATTAGAATGGGAGATACACCCAAAGCCTTGAGCATTTTGGCCGATCTGATCAATGCTGCGGAACCGGGACTACGGATAGTTGCTACTCTCATAGGTCAATTCCGTACCTGGTTATTAGTAAAGATAGCCATGGACAGCGGAGAACGTAACCCCCAAGCGATCGCCCAATTAGCCGAAATTAACAACCCTAAACGCATTTACTTCTTACAGCAAGAAGTCAAATTACTTTCTCTAGAGCAACTCATCTGTTGCTTACCACTACTACTACAATTAGAAGTAAGTCTCAAGCAAGGATCCCCTGAAGTATCTGCACTACAGACAAAAGTTATAGAAATTTGTCAAGTATGCCAAGTTCGTAGACACTCCCAAGGCTAGAAGCGCTGGGGATTCTTGATTCATTCAGCCCACTTATTTAGAGGAGTTTCCCCACCCAAACAGAGGTTGTTCTGGTAAAGATTAAAGATCAAAAAGATAAAAATTTTATTCACAGGCAGTTTTGTTGGAACTTCTAACTCCTAAAATAATTCAAAGCTATTAACTATTCCTATTATACTTGTGTGTCATAGACTTTATGAAACCAACCCCTAATTTATTTTGTCACACTAGTCTGCAACATATGCTCTCCCAGATTCTATGTTTAGGCATTCTCACCACTGCTAGTTTCATCACTAGCGCTCTTACCTTCAGTTACCAAGCCGATGGTCAAACACCACCTGTAAACAATTCCGTTAATAATACTGAGATTACCAACTACGCCCAAGCTATTTTGGCAATGGAAACACCCCGACAACAGGCTTTTGATGAAATTAAAAAACTAATTGGGGGTGGAGAAATGCCCAGAATCTTTTGTAACGACCCCAAGAGTATGCAAGAGTTACCACGCCAGGCTCAAAATATCGCTGTAACTTACTGTAATAATTCTCAGAAAATAGTCGAAAATAATGGACTCAGTATTGATCAATTCAACAAAATCACTATGGAGCTACAAAGTAACAATGAGTTAAAACGAGAAGTTTATAATACGTTGATTCGCTTGCAAAAGACTCCGGAATCTCCATAGGTGACAACCTCTAAGAGTGAGTTGTCAGGTTGCTGTTTCAGCTAAAAACCGCCCCTTTTAGTGCGGTTACCACAACTGGGGAATAAATTAATAGATTTTAATATTACGTTACAATTATTGGATACAGCAGACGTATTCAAAGGTGTACGGCATGAATGGTACAATTCGCGTTGGCAATCTCTTCGGGATTCCCTTCTATATCCATCCGTCGTGGTTTCTCGTGCTGGGCTTAGTAGCTTGGAGTTACAGTAGTGGACTAACAGCACAATTTCCCTGGTTATCTGGGGGATTAGCTTTTTTACTGGGACTGATGACGGCGTTGTTGTTGTTTACCTCCGTCGTCGCCCATGAATTAGGACACAGTTTTGTCGCAATTCACCAGGGAATTGATGTAAAATCTATTACCCTGTTTATATTTGGCGGTCTAGCTAGCTTAGAAAAAGAGTCCCAAACCCCAGGGGAAGCATTTTGGGTGGCGATCGCCGGTCCTTTAGTCAGCTTGTTGCTGTATGGGACATTTACAGTAATTAATGTCACCACCACCGCCACAGGAGCAACAGCAGCCATCCTTGGTGTTCTCGCCTCCGTTAACTTAGCCTTAGCATTATTTAACCTGATTCCCGGCTTACCCCTAGATGGTGGCAATATCCTCAAAGCAGCCGTGTGGAAGATTACAGGAAATCCTTATAAAGGTGTATCCTTTGCCAGTAGAGTCGGACAAGTATTTGGTTGGGTGGCGATCGCCTCTGGTGTGATTCCACTAGTATTATTTGGTAGCTTCGCCAACTTCTGGAACCTATTAATTGGTTTCTTCCTGCTGCAAAATGCCGGTAGAGCAGCGCAATTTGCCAGGGTACAGGAAAAATGCACAGGTTTAACAGCAGCAGATGCTGTTACCGCTGATAGCCCCATTGTATCTGCTCATACTAGCCTTAGAGAGTTTGCCGATCAAAGAATTTTCCAAAATCAAGACTGGAGGAAATTCTTAGTCACTGATGAAGAGGGAAGATTAGTAGGCGTAATTAATCTGGATGATTTGCGAGGTATTCCCACAACCCAATGGACACAAACCCCCATCAGCACCGTCATGAAGTCCATTGAGCAATCTACCACAGTCAAATCAGATCAACCCCTGTTAGAAGTAGTACAGCTACTCGAACAGCGCAAATTATCCACCCTGTCTGTGATTTCTGAGAATGGGGTACTTGTGGGAATATTAGAAAAAACTGCGGTTATTCAGCTACTGCAAGGTAAAACTCAACCTAACCCTGTATAGCTAGTCATCAGAATTGAATACCCCCCAACTCCCTGATAATTTATCGGGGATATTTATGTGTAAATTTATTTCAACCAGTTATTCTAACCAGAGGTAAAAGATGTTTGAGAAACAGCCACAAAATTTACAGCAAAGGGTAAAACAACTAGCGACTAAAGCCATAGAGGACTCAAATCCTACCGCCTGGTTTGATGTTTTGTATAGTCAGTCCCAGGGTGATGTTACCCAAATCCCCTGGGCGAAGTTAACCGCTCACCCCTATTTACAAGATTGGTTGACGACTAATAACCCTGAAGGTGAGGGAAAATCAGCCCTGGTAATTGGGTGTGGTTTAGGGGATGATGCGGAAGCTTTAGCAACCAGGGGATTTCAAGTAACCGCCTTTGATATTTCCCCCACAGCTATTAACTGGTGTCAGCAAAGATTTCCTAACTCCTGTGTCAACTATGTCGTTGCAGATTTGTTAGCCCTTCCCTCACACTGGGAGCAAGCCTTTGACTTAGTGGTAGAAATCAGGAATATCCAAGCTCTACCCTTGAATATCCGCTCAACTGTAATCACATCGGTTGCTTCTGTAGTTGCACCAGCAGGTACTTTACTATTGATTAATCGGTTTCGCGAAACTGAGGTAGAACCTGATGGACCGCCTTGGCCTTTGTCTAGTTCCGAATTAGCCCAGTTTACACAATTGGGTTTACAAGAACTCAACCGGATTGTATTTTTTGAGAGTGACCGGGCTGATATTCCACAACTACGGATAGAATATCAAAAATCTGCCCCAGTGTAGGAATGCTACAAAATATTACTGAAAGTTCACATCAGCACTATTTTAGGGATTTTTGAGCCACAATGGAGGTAGGAAACCAGCTGGAGGTGTAAGATGACTCACAATCTCACATTATCTGACCCTACCACTTACCTGATATTTAAACTCAGTATCCTGATTATGGTACTGCTAGTATTGTTGGTGATTTCCGCTGCTCCAGCGGTTTAGTCCATCCGCGACTAATTCCACGCCGAATACTTGGGCAAAACACCGGGCTATATGAACACGTACCTCTTGAGAGGTAATACCGGGAATCCATTCGGCTAAACTACTTACAGGCTTATCGGCAATACCACAGGGGATAATCTCTTGAAAGCCTAACATATCAGGACAAACATTGAGGGCGAACCCATGCATAGTAATCCAACGGCTAACTTTAATCCCGATGGCGGCTACTTTTCGTCCTTCTAGCCAAACACCAGTCAAACCCGCAAGGCGATCGCCAGACAGGCCATAAACAGCTAATACCTGAATTAATACTTCTTCTAATTGCCTTAAATACCAATGCAGGTCTTGGCGATAATGTCGCAGATTTAAAATCGGATAACCTACCACCTGACCAGGACAATGGTAAGTCACTTCGCCGCCCCGTTCAACTGTGTGGACATCAAACTTAGTATTTTGTCGGTCAAACTTGAGAAATTCCGGGTTACTTCCTTGTCCCAAAGTGTAGACAGGGGGATGCTCGAGCAAGATTAACACATCCTCTAGACTAGGGTGATGAATGCGCTGAGTCAAGAGCGATCGCTGCCATGAGAGAGCATCGAGATATGGCATCAATCCCACATTAAATAACAAACAACTTCTGTGATCTGTTTCCATACTACGGATCATGCCAAAAATCAACTACCTTATTGACCAAATATATTGCAAATGACAAGACTTGAAGCAACAAATGTCAAGCTATGCAAAGGATTTTAAAGGAACATCAACTAAATGTGCATTACAGAATACAAAGTGCTACGTTAGATATATAACCTCAATGGTGTTAGGAGGAATTCTCTGCATCAAGCATCAAGCCCAACAGGATCACAACGAATGCACTGGCCGATCAATATCATAAATAGTTCGCATCTCAAACCAGATCGAAGATCCGATAGAGAGTACATTAAAATCGTTCAAAATTTGTTTTGGCGGTAATGCGCGATATTACCGCGACATCCATTCATACAAAACAAATTCACATCAAAAAATATATCAGTGGGAGGGTTTACATGAAGCTTGTCATCCACGGCAAAAATATTGAAATCACCGATGCAATTCGGGAGTATGTACATCAAAAAATTGAAAAAGCCGTCAGTCACTTTCAACACATCACTAATGAAGTGGATGTACATCTAAGCGTCGCCCGCAATCCCCGAATTACTACCAAGCAAGCAGCGGAAGTGACTATTTACGCCAATGGTAACATTATCCGTGCTGAGGAAAGCAGCGAAAACTTATATGCCAGCATTGACTTAGTGGCAGATAAAATTGCCCGTCAACTGCGTAAATATAAAGAAAGACGTCAAGATCAAAAAACTCACGCCCAACCCACAAATCAAGCATTAGTTCCCGAACCAGTGGCCGCAGATTTAATCGGCGATCGCACCCCGGAATTACCCGATGAGGTGATCCGGACAAAATATTTTCCCATGCCACCCATGACCCTTGCAGAAGCCACAGAACAGCTGCAACTAGTGGGACACGACTTTTATATGTTCCGCAACTCAGAAAGTGGGGAAATTAATGTGGTTTACGAACGTAACCACGGCGGTTACGGTGTCATTCAACCCCGCAAGACCAACGGTCATACCAACGGTAAGAATGGTCATTCAGCCCATGTTAATCATCCAGTAGGGGACAAATCCCACTCCTATAAGTAAGTAAATCTAGTCCCCTCCCCTTAATCAGGGGAGGGGTGATGGGTGGATTTATTTCACAGCTAAATCTTGCAAAATTTTCAGAGCTTCCTCTACGTGAGCCTGAAAATTAAACATAGTATCCAAAACAAACCGCACAACCCCCTCTTGATCAATTACATAAGTTACACGGCCAGGAACAAAACCAAAAGCCATAGTAGCGCCGTATTCCTTACGCACCTTGTTATCTTTATCACTCAAGAGAGTGAAAGGCAAATTGTATTTTGCCGCAAATTGCTGGTGAGATTGCGGAGAATCTCCACTTACGCCAATCACTTCAGCACCAGCAGTTTTAAACACCTCATATTGATCCCGGAACCCACAAGACTCCGCCGTACATCCGGGTGTGTCATCCTTGGGATAAAAGTATAAAACCACCGCTTTTTTGCCCCGAAAATCCCTCAGGCTGACCCTAGAGCCATTTTGATCACTCAGGGTAAAATCAGGGGCGGTATCACCAACTTTAACTGACATATAATTTCTTACCGTTTTTCTTAAGATTCCATCTCAGCTAATTCTAACCAGCGTTCTGTAGCTATATCAATGGACTGCTTCAGGTTTTCTACCTGTTCGTAGAGTTTTTGGACCTGGGTGTAATTCCCCCCAGATAGACTACTCAAGGCTTTCTCCGCTTCCGCTTTCTCAGATTCCAACTTCGCAATTTTAACTTCTAACTCCCCAAATTCCCGCTTTTCCCAATTTGACAGTCGGCGACGCTTTTTATTTTCCGTCACTGTAGATGAACTGCTAACCTTGGGTGTTGCTGGTGGTTTTTCAGCCACATTGGCCGCTTGCTGTTGTTTTTCTAGCTCCTCTTCTGCTTTTTTGTAATCTAGATAAACTGAGTAATTACCTGGATATTGTCGCAGATTACCGCCCTCCTCCAGGGCAAAAACATTATCTACAGTCCGATCTAAAAAGTAGCGATCGTGAGAAACTGCAATTACACACCCCGCAAAATCTTCTAAATAATCTTCTAGTACCGCCAAGGTTTGCACATCTAAATCATTAGTTGGTTCATCTAAAATCAACACATTGGGCGCACCAATGAGAATTCGCAACAAAAATAAACGGCGTTTTTCGCCCCCAGATAATTTATGAATTGGCGCGTACTGCTGGTTTCCCGGAAACAAAAATCGCTCCAACATTTGCGAAGCCGAAATTTGAGTACCGTCGGCGATTTTGACAAATTCCCCTTCTTCCTTGATATAGTCAATCACCCGCTGATTTTCATCTACCGCTGCGAGTAACTCTTCAGAATGCTGGTCAAAATAACCAATGTGAACCGTAGCCCCAATTTCCACAGTACCAGAATCAGGTTGAATCCGCCCGGTAATCATATCCATTAAAGTAGATTTACCAGTACCATTACCCCCAATAATCCCGATCCTGTCTTCTGGACTAAATTCATAGGTGAAATTATTAATCAGAGTGCGGCCATCATAGCCCTTAGATACATTATTTAATTCAATCACCTTTTTACCAATGCGGCGGCTAACTGTGGAAATCTCCACTTTACCTTGAACTTGTTTAAACTCAGTTTCCCGCATGGCTTGGATGCGTTGAATTCGGGCTTTTTGTTTAGTACTCCTGGCTTTTGGACCCCGACTCAACCATTCTAATTCCCGACGTAATACACCTTGATGTTTACGTTGGCTACTCATAGCCGACTCTTGGGCTAAAGCTTTCTTTTCCAGGTAATATGAATAATTACCTGCATAGGTGTAAACATCACCTCTGTCTATTTCAATAATCCGGTTGGTGACCTGATCTAGGAAATAGCGATCGTGAGTAATCAGTAGCAGCGTACCACGAAAGCGATTTAAATAACTTTGCAGCCATTCCACAGACAGCGCATCTAAATGGTTAGTAGGTTCATCCATCAGTAAAACGTCTGGTTCCGATAGTAAAGCTGTAGCTAAAGCAATGCGCTTGCGATATCCCCCTGATAAAGTCCCAACCACCGCATCAAAATCAGAAATTCCTAACTTAGTTAAAATAATTTTGGCGTTGGTTTCCAACTCCCAAGCGCCCGTGGTTTCCATCCTTTGCATCACCCCAGACAAGCGGGACATCAACTGACTATCTTCTGGATGATCAACAAGTTTGTGAGATAGTTCCTCATACTCACGTACTAAAGACAAGTGTTCACCGCTATCGGCAAAAATTTGCTCTAAAACTGTGTAATTCTCGTTTACATCTGGTTGTTGGGGTAAGTAAATTACCTTTGCACCAGCACTAAAAGTAATCTGTCCACTATCAATTGATTCTAATCCGGCAATCATTTTTAACAAAGTTGATTTACCAGAACCATTAGTACCAATTAACCCCACTTTATCAGTAGCATCTAAACTAAAACTGGCATCTCTTAAAATTTCCTTGATCCCAAAATCTTTTTTAACTGATTGTAATGTAATAATACTCATAGAAATTAGTCGTTTTAACTTTCAAATTATTTTGCTATTTTAATTATTATAAGCATAAATATTGATTGTGGGGTGGGCATCTTGCCCGCCCTGCCTACCTACTCCCATGAAATCCGGCTGTATCCATAGAGGACTAAAGTCCTCACTACAAACCTGATCTAAACTAGAGGACTAAAATCCTCACTACCAATCTGATCTAAGCAAACAAATCCAGGGGCAAATGTCCATACATTTCGTTAATTCCCCCTTCACGATAAGATTGACAAGAAATTAATACTCCCCGATGATGTCCCGCATAGGAATCAAGATAACATAAACCATTTTTGCCATTCAATTTGATATAAACTGGACCTTCTGGTGTTGGTAAATTACTCGGGGCTTCATAGCCAAAAGCATAAGAATAAGTTCTCATCGCCAGTATCCCTTCTGCGGCTGTATCAGCACAAATTCCCAATATTTGGTAATCAGAAATACTAGTTACCAAAATTAAAGCCCGACGCACTAAAGCCTCCTCTGAGGGTTTGAGGATAGGTGCTATATCTAAGCAGTTGAATTTGTTGAGAATTTTTTTGGCTTCTGAGACTGTGAGATTTTGATGGTTGGGAGTTGACATAACTTAGTTTCTTATGTTCTGGTTGAGTTTTGCTAGTGGTGTGTGTGAGGTGGGTATAGCCCACCCCGCTATGATTAACCTAAATTATGATTGGTCGGAAACATTACCTAAGTTGAAAATGAATGGTACACTGCCTTTGGCTTCACCACCCATAACGAGAACTTTCGGCATTTGAGCGCCACCAGTTCTCCAAGCTTCAATTGCTTCTTTTTGCAGAACTAACTCTCCCCCTTGGGCTTTGAGGGTTTCTGCTAAAAGTCTTTGAGCCTCTGCTTTACCCTTAGCGCGATTAACATCTGCTTGCGCTTCTTGTTCAGCTTCTCGTGCTACATAAACTGCTCTTTGAGCCCGTTGTTCAGCTATTTGTTTTTCTTCTACAGCCCTGGCAAACTCCGGTGAGAAATTCAAGTCAACTACACTAGTGTCTAAAACGATTATCCCATATTTAGCCAAGCGATCGCCCAAGGCTAAATCAAAATCCTCTTTTAATTCACTTCTTTTGGTAATTGCTTCTTCTACCGTTCTTCTGGCCGCCGCGATTTTAAACGCTTCCTGTGTTTGCGGCGCAATTATCTTTGAAACAATATTTGCTAAAGTTCCTTGTCTTCTTCTCACCTCAACTACCTGCGCCGGATCAAGGCGAAAGTTAATCGCAAATCTTGCAGATAAATTTTGCAAATCCTTGGTAGAACTTTCCGCCGGGACTTCAAACTTTTGTACTGTCAAATCATACACATCAACTACTGAGATAAGCGGTGGTTTAATGTGAATACCTTCCAGTAGCGCCCCATCTCTAGCTCTACCTAAGATGCTGATGACTCCTGCTTGTCCCGGGCTGAGAATCACAAAGGAATTTACACCCACAAGGACAACCAGTGCTAATACAATACCCAAAACTGTAGTTTGCCAATTCCCGAATTGCTGACTTTTCAAGGTTTGATCTCCTTTTGCATCTTTAGGCAACTCCTGTACTATGGTGACACGTCTTCAGCTGTTCTCACCGAAGAATCAGATTACAAAAGCCAGATGCTCTCCTCTCCCCTATGGTGGTAATATCGGTTTCACCCAATGGTAAATGACCTTAGCTGTGGCTGACCAAAAGCCCTATCTGTCAGCCCTGACTTGACTACTAACACGAGTATTCGCAATAAATTTGACTCGTTATCGGCTGTTTGATTTTGGGTAAAGTTTTTAACTTGGCAGCACCAGCATTAATTGCCATGGCAGTTGATCTGCTAGTTAAGCAGCAAGATTCTATCATTGGTTAGTTTGGTGTTCAAGATACCTTTGGACAATTTTTACTTCTGTTATAATATCTGAATGTTTGGCTGTGGTGGCGCGGTTTTTGCAGTTTTGGTGACAAACTGGGGTAAGATAGGTTTCACGTACTAGGCGCACCAGGCGCAGAGAGTTTATGATGTTTGGTAGTGGTGGCGCGGTTTCCCATAATAGCAAGTGGCGTGTTGAGTTAGATAAGTTTGTTAGGGATAATCACCGCGATTTGGCGGCTGTTTTTTGGGGGTTGTGGTTACAAAATGGTAATGAGCAGGGTACCCTGGGTATTGATTTACAGCCTAGTCCCCATTTTATTTATTGTCCTCAAGGGGCGATTGAGGTTTTAAATCAGAAGGTAGAAAATCGTCTTCAGGAAATTTTGGGAATTATTGACCATCATGATCCTGAGGTGGAAGTGTTGATGATTGCAATTGGTAAGGGTGAACTGAAGTTGATTCAGTTTGCGCCTGAACCTCCCCCCCCGGTTTGTTTTGCACAGGTGGGTAAGGATGTGAATGAGTTATTAGATTTGTTGGAGGGAAGGTTAAATGAGGTGGAGTTTTTTTAACCTGAGTTAGCACTGAGGTTTTATTGGTCTCCCTCTATGACTGTTAACACGGCTTTGGGTAAAAGTTTATCTTTGAACCAGACTATTTTGGCGGGGACGTTATCTAATTTGACTCCAGCTTTTTCTAGGTTCAATCTTTCGGAAATGGCTAAAATTAAATTCTCACATCCAGAACGCCGCACTTGATAAAATTTCTTTTGTAAATATTCCGGTCGCCAATAACCAACTATTTCTAGTAAGTAGTCACGTCCATCAGGATGTACTAGGCGAAAGTCGGGAATCATGACGCTACCAGGTATGGGAATTAAATCTACTTCTCGCTCTAATACCCAATCGGTTTTAAGTACATCCCATTTCTCGGCAAAGGATGACTCTAACATACTATCGTAAGGTTTACCGGGGGAATAGTGGGAGACTAAGCCACATTCAGAGTTGAGGGTAAAACGTCGGGTGTTCCATTGTTTGGTGTCAAAATCTCTGCTCTGTAAGGTGGCGCAAAGACTCCATTTAGTCACATGAAGTAAGGCGGGAATTAATTTGGCGATCGCCAGTCCATATCTTGTACTCGGTCTAAATAAACTTGTCGGACCGTCAACAGTAATTGTAAATCCATGGTCAGCATCTCCCTCAATATACGCCATCAGTTGAAACAATTTTAAATAACGAAATAATAGTTTATATTGCCCTGGTACATTGCGATGAGCATTTAAAGTTAACTGACTGGCTTTATAAAAGATTCCCTGGACTTGAGACAAGTTATATCTATTTAATAATTCTACGGGTGTGGGTGCTTCAAAACTGGTTAAAATCTTATTTTCATTCAAATCAGCATATAACCCATCCCGCACTTGTTCCCATAAAACTTCTCTTTGCAGTTGCTGACTCAGTTCATCAGCAATTCTAGTTAAAATAATTTGGGTTGATTCTCTACTACAAACAGACTGGGAGGCTAAACTAAATACCCGCTCTCTTAACATGGGTGGTTCTAGGGGACTAACTACCTCAAAGGTACAGAAACTGCTTTTGAGAATATAACCTAACCCCCGCTTGACTCTGTAATCTGTCCCGTCTCCCTCTAGGTCTAACAGTTGACTTTCTAGCAACCCTACGGAATTACCCCGCGCTTCCTCAAAACAATTAATTAACTCCTGCGCTAACTCCAAACTATGGCGATCAATCTTCAATCTCTTGGGAATGATTTCCTCTCCGTTCTGGCGATGACTCAGTAAATCCGTCGGTAACATTTCCCTGATCTGTTGAATATTTAATGTCTAACTGTTCTGCTGCTTTGGGGACTCTACTTTGACCCCCGCCATAAATTACCCGTAAATTACCCTTGTTCTCTGGGTGTTTTTCGCTGCTCTGGGTTTGGTGATCCACTCCCCTGCGTCTGGCGGAGGTTCCCTCTTCGCTGGTATCTTCGGCTACTACTTCATATAAAATCGCCTGTTTATTAGCTACATTCCCCTTTCTTAACACCCTACCCAACCGCTGTATATACTCCCTGGTGGAACCAGTACCAGATAAAATAATGGCCACGGAAGCAGCGGGAACATCAACCCCCTCATTTAAGACATGGGAAGCTACCAAGGTATTATACTCACCCTCTCGAAACTTCGTGAGAATTTCGTGCCGTTCTTTGACAGGAGTTTGATGGGTAATGGCGGGAATTAATAACTGTTGGGAAATTCTATATACTGTGGTATTATCGGCTGTAAAGATTAAAATCCGCTCTGGGAAGTGTTGGGCTAATAGGTCGGCTAAAATTCGCAACTTGCCATCAGTACCTAAAGCAATATTTTTCGCTTCCCGGTGTGCTAACATGGCTCTACGACCCGCTGGCGATCGCCCACTCATTTTGACAAACATTTGCCAACCTTGAATACTCCCCAGGGAAATTTTAGACTGGCGGAGAAAGTCGTTACGGGTTTGAATTAACTGGTTGTATCGCTCTCGCTCCTGCTGGGATAACTTCACCTTCATTTGCACAATTTCATGGTGAGCTAAAGCACCCCCCGCTAAGTCCTCAGCGCGTTTGCGATAGACTTCTGGTCCGATGAGTATATTTAAATCAGCGTGTTTCCCATCAGTACGTTCCGGTGTAGCTGAGAGTCCTAACCGATAAGGAGCAATAGAATACTCAGCAATTACCCGCCCAAAGTCTGTTGGTAAGTGATGACATTCATCAAAAATTATTAAAGCATATTTATTGCCTAAACTTTCCGCATGAATCGCCGCACTATCATAGGTGGCCACTAAAATCGCTGTGCGATCGCCCGAACCACCCCCCAACAAACCCACCTCAGCATCAGGAAAAGCCGCGACTAAATGAGCATACCACTGATGCATTAAATCCAGAGTTGGCACTACAATTAGGGTAGTCCGGGGTGTAGATTGCATCGCCATTTGTGCTAAATAAGTCTTTCCCGCCGCCGTGGGGAGAACCACAACCCCCTGTCTACCCCCCAATTTCCAAGCCGTTAACGCCTCAATTTGGTGGGGGTAAGGCTCCATTTCTAAACTGGGGATTAAATCCACCGGGTAAAATTCCTTGGCTTCATCAATAAAATATACCTCCTCCCCTTGCAGTGCTTCCACCACAGCGCGATAATTAATCGCGGGAATCCGAAACTTTTCCACCCGGTCATCCCATGTAGCGTAATCCATCCACCCTTTACCCCTTGGTGGTGGATGTAAAATTAAAGTACCTCGGTTAAATTGTAGGGTGGGTGTGCGAGCCATTACATATGAAGATTTACAAGCTAGGTTACTGACAGTATTGAAAATTATCGGGGTTGGGGTGCAGACAGTCTGGGTTGAGACAGTAGATTTGATTGCTCATGTCTGGGGCGGTTTGTCTGGTGGTGATTGCCAAGAAGTATTATACACTTAAGTATGGGTTAAAGTGCCCGCACAAAAAACTTTTAGGGAACACACCGAACGCTTCCACCAAGGACGGATAATTTACAGGATGAACAGAGAGATTTGATCACCAATTACCAATTACCTAATAGAAGATATGGAGATTTAAGCAATGCTGAACTTGCGAATTACCAAAGAACAAGTATTTAGTTTACTTGAACAATTATCTTGGCAAGAAAAACAGGAGATTTTCCAATATCTGAGTCAAAAACTCCATCGCCAACCAGTTGATAGTCAATCCAATCTTGATCATGCTTTAGAACATCCCATTAACCAACTCTCAGGCAAAATTACAGCTTTTCAAGGGGTTAATGCTTTAGCTTGGCAAGAGCAAATCCGGAGTGAGTGGGATGAAACTGGATTATCTCATTGATACTAATATTTTTATCTCATTGTTCAATCAAGAATTAACCCAACCTGTCCCCAATGGTAACATAGGTTATTCTGTGATCACAAGTATTGAGATTTTGTCTTTTAAGGGGTTATCTTTGGAGGAAGAGAATCTAATTCGCTCAACTCTAAAAACTCTTATCGAAGTATCTCTAGATGCGACTATTGCCGAAAAAACGATTCAATTACGACGAAAATATAGCTTAAAGATTCCCGATGCTGTTATTCTTGCGAGTGCTTGGGAGTGTGCAGCAGTGTTGATTACGAATGATCAGCAGTTGTTCAAAATCAGCGAAGTACAGGTTATTTCTTTGCCAACGAAAAGTTAGGTAAGAGGGAACAGGGAACGGTTCCACCAAGGACGGATAATTTACAGGATGAACATAGACCCTATGCTAGTATCCTATTCTCAACTTTATCAACGGTTTATTGAGCAGGTTATTGGTTTAAGTCAAAAAAAAGATTTTTCCTTAACTGCTTTAATCAGTAACTATATTAGCATGAATTACCAGCTTAAATTAGAACAAATAGACAAGTTAAAAGCCTGGTTAGATGACTTTAGACCATTTGACCAAACAATAATCGCCGAACTCAAAAAGCTGTATGATGTCCGCTTTACTTATAACTCTAATGCCATTGAAGGGAATACTTTAACTCAAAGTGAAACTGAGTTAGTGTTAACCAAGGGAATTACAATTGGTGGTAAGACTCTTGATGAACATTTAGAGGTAATTGGACATAAGGAAGCGATTGACTATATTGAGAGTTTAGCCCAAAAAGATACAGTAATTAATGAATGGGAGATTAAACAAATTCACAATCTAATTCTGAGGAAAATTCACCCTAATGAAGCGGGTTGTTATCGGCAATTAGATGTAATGGCTCCAGGTACAAATTATATTTATCCTCCCCATTATTTACTGTCTCAATTAATGACAGATTTTGTGATCTGGCTCAATTCAGATGCTGCTTTAACACTCCATCCTGTAGAATATGCAACCATGGCACATTATCGTTTTGTTTCTATCCATCCTTTTCGAGATGGGAATGGCAGAACGGCTAGATTATTAATGAATTTATTGTTAATTCGTGCCGGGTATCCTATTGTAGTGATTAATAATCAAATTCGTAATGATTATATTCATGCTTTGGGCTATGGACAACAAAACCAAGATGATTTAAGTCAGTTGTTTGATTTGGTTTGTGATGCTACTATCGGTTCATTGGTGGAAACTTTAAGGTTATTAGTAACTGCAAGTAGTAGTAGGGAAAAAGGGCAGGTTTTTTATCAGGAAATTACTGATTTTATTGATAATTATGGTTCTTCAGTACCTAATATGCTAAATTGTTTTGATAAAATCCGAAAAAGCTTACCGTATAAGGGAAATAATGTTGGTTATTGAAGAAAATGCCTGAATATTCCTTCTTAATCTCTGTTCCCTGTTCCCTGTTCCCTGTT
>NZ_JANQDF010000115.1:0-22549 GCF_029891675.1 Anabaenopsis tanganyikae CS-531 | reverse complement strand
GCATCTACCAATTTAATCTGCGGGACACATCTGCCTTTTTCCGGAGAAAAGCATAAAAAAATCCCCTAACCGGTGTTAGCCAATCAGGGGAGTTAGTTATCAGGGTGCATCTACTAATTTAACGTCCGCGACACATCTGCCTTTTTCCGGAGAAAAGCATAAAAAAATCCCCTAACCGGTGTTAGCCAATCAGGGGAGTTAGTTATCAGGGTGCATCTACTAATTTAATATCCGTGACACATTTACGTCTTTCCGGAGGAAAGCATAAAAAAATCCCCTAACCGGTGTTAGCCAATCAGGGGAGTTAGTTATCAGGGTGCATCTACCAATTTAATCTGCGGGACACATCTGCCTTTTTCCGGAGAGAAGCATAAAAAAATCCCCTAACCGGTGTTAGCCAATCAGGGGAGTTAGTTATCAGGGTGCATCTACTAATTTAACGTCCGCGACACATTTACGTCTTTCCGGAGGAAAGCACAAAATAGAGCTAATCGCAGTTCAATGAATTAAATTTAGCTAGCCAGTGGGTAACTAATGGGGATAAACTTATAACCAAGGAACCGCAAAAATAACCCGGCTGAGAAACATTCAGTCGCAGAAAGCATCTAAAGTGTGAGAAGGAGCGAAAGTCTAGATCTGAAACTCAAAGTTTCAATTCGATTAAGGAGGCGAACAGGAAAAGTTGTGACCCAGGAATTTCATATTTCCGTAACCCCAGTAGGGCAAAATGACTACTTGGTGCGGACGGAACAAGTCGCGACTGGGGTGCCATTAGCAGAAGAACTGGTAACCTGGCCTGTAACTGAGTGGTTAGTATCTGCTGGACATCTGATGAATGACCCGCTCAAATCGGTGTTCCAGGGAAACGCGATCGCTAAAAACTCTTTTAATCTGGTGACATTGGGACAGCAATTGTACAATGCACTATTTCAAGGCACTATCAGAGACAGTTGGATTACTGCCCAAGGGATTGCCCAAAACCACCAAAAATTGCTGCACTTACGATTGGGGCTAAAAGATGTCAGGTTAGCACGTCTACCCTGGGAAGTGATGCACGCAGGCGATCGCCCTCTGGCTACTGGCCCTTATATTGCTTTTTCTCGCTACCAAACCGGAACAATGGCTGGATCTGGTTTGCCATTGAGAAGCAAATCAAAACTCCCAGAAATTGGAAAAGTCAAAGTCTTAATGGTACTAGCTTCTCCTCCGGATCAAGTCCGTCTTGATTTACTCAAACAAGAAGCTATCAACCTCCAGGAGGAACTTCAGCGTCAGAAAAGACGAAATGACAGAAGTGGCCATCATTTACCAGAGATTTCGCTGACCATACTAGATCAACCAGGGCGCGAAGAATTAACCCAAGCGTTAGAACAAGGGGGATACCAAATTCTACACTACTCTGGTCATAGTAGCCGAAGTCCCCAAGGTGGACAAATTTACCTTGTCAGTAGAAGAACTGGGTTAACGGAAACTCTGAGTGGTGATGATTTAGCAGGGTTGCTAGTTAACAATAATATTAAAATGGTTGTGTTTAATTCCTGTTGGGGAGCATACACAGCTACATCCGACCCGGGTGGGGACATGACGGCTCAAGGTAACTTGACGCAAAGCCTGGTGAGGCGAGGAATTGGCAGCGTGTTGGCTATGTCAGAACGCATTCCCGATGAAGTAGCACTAACGCTGACACAATTGTTTTACCACAAGCTCAGTCAGGGATGCCCTGTAGATTTGTGTGTCAATCTAGTACGCCAGGGATTAATTTCTACCTATGGTTCTCACCAGAACTACTGGGCTTTACCAATTTTATATCTCCAACAGGATTTTGATGGTTCGTTCTGTCCAGAAATATCTTTAAGTCCAGAATATTTAAGTGCGAAATCACTCAAAGAGTATATTCATCAGCCGCCTTTGAGGGAAAATCCTACTGCTATGTATGTTGCCATGACAAATGAGACAGACATAGTTTTACCCATTGATGAGATGATTTATTGTGGTTTAGCTGATGATTCTATACCAACACCACCCAACCTGTCAGATATAGACTGGCTAGGTGAAGAAACATGGGGCGACCTAGTAGATGAAATTGAGTCTGATGATGAGCCGGACTATGCGGAAGATTCGGCTTTAGTTTCAGATTTGTTTCGTCAGCTACATCAGGAAATTCCCTATCAGGAACCTGTACAAGGGATGAGAGATAACCAAGTTCGGGAATATTATCTGCCCCAAGATACTGCTTCTGAGAATGAGGAACTGAAATTAAGTGAAGAAACACTAGAATCCCCACCCCCGGCGGCTAAATATGTGGGACAAAACCGGAAGACTCTCACCCCAAGAAAATCATCACCCCGGCCGTGGCCTGTTATTGGTATAGTGGGTGTAAGTGTTATATGTATAATTATTAGCTTAATTGTTGTAGGAGAAAAACCACAAGAAACACCTATATCGGTTACACCGTCAATTGTTCCGGAGTCTGTACCTAGAGACATTCAGCCTGAAATCAACATTAAAAATGCCCCCACTGGAATCATAACTACTAAGGCTAAGGAAAAATTAGGCGGGGGTGACTTAGACGAAGGACTACGATGGATCACAGAACTACTCAATCGTGGTGAACTGACTGCTGCTGAAGCCTTACTGAATTTAGTTCCGCAAAACCAACTAGATGATTCATCTGTGAAGTTTTTAAAAGGGCGATTAGCATGGCAGTTTGTTCAGACTGGAAACCAGAAATACAGTATTAATGATGTCCGTCGTTATTGGGAAGGTGCGTTAGAATCTGAAGCAAATTCACCTTTATATAATAATGCTTTGGGATTTGCCCACTATGCAGACGGTAATCTCAATGAAGCTAATTCTTCTTGGTTCCAAGCCTTGAATTTAGCTCTTAATCAGCAAAGGATTGCCTCTACTGGACTTGTAACTATGAGTACGGAACTCACCGAAGAAGCTTTAACTTCCTATGCTGGATTAGCGCTGGGGATGTATACATCTGCATATAATCAACCTTCTATTAATAAACAAAGACAATATGTTAATGAGGCTGTGAAGTTGAGAGATATGGTAATCGCCAATCAACCAGTGAATTTCCAGAGTAATGAATTGATTCAGAATTGGTTGTGGTCAAAAGAAGCCCTGTCGAAGTGGCGATCGCTCCTGCAGGAAAAAGGTGAAGAAAATTGACGGTTACAATTTGACAGTTAACCGTCAAAATCCGGTCAAAAGTTAGGTTGAGGGATGGATTCTTCAGGACTAAGAAGCTGATAGCTGGACTGGGATAGTCTGAGATTGCAACTTTTCCAGTTGCGCCAGAACTTCTGTACTGTGAATTGAGGGGTTGACCTTCAGGAAAATCTCACGCAAAATTCCTTCGGGATCAATGATGAAACTATGGCGCATGGATACAACACCGAGCCAAGAACCATAAGCCTTACTCACAGCCCCAGTGGTATCAGCTAATAGGGGAAATTTCAACCCATGGGAATCACAAAATTCGGCGTGGGAATCAACATCATCGGCACTCACGCCAATAATCTGAACGTTTTTATTTATGTATTTGGGTAGGTCTTGCTGAAAACGACGAGCTTCAATAGTGCAACCGGAGGTAAAATCCTGGGGATAAAAATACAGGACTACCCACTTACCCCGCCAATCGGAAAGAGAAACTGTACCATCACCTGTATTGGTGGGCAAAGTAAACTCTGGTGCGGGCTGATTGATGGCCGGAAGTTTACCACCCATTGCATGGGCCGCTGGGGTAAGATGCAGCCAACTGATGAGGGCAAAACAGCTGACAAGTAATAGATTGAAAAAATTGCGCCGAGAAATCATGGTGCTGACCAAAATGACAACTTTACACAAGTTTACAATTCTTGGTTACCCTGGTGAGCTGCGGGTGGGATATCTGTGCTTTCAATATATTGGCTATCCAACAAAAAATTGCCCTTAGTAAAGTGTATAACCCAATATCCTCCGGGTTTTCGGTCAATTAATGTACCTTCTTCCCCTAAAGAAATCACATCAGGGGGGCGCAGCGTGGGCATGGGATCTGCGGTTTTGACGTAGGGCGGTAGTGCTACAACTCTGACCTTACTACCAATGGCGAATTCTGGAGTCATGTTTATCAAGCTAGGAGTCTTGACTAACTCATAACTCATAACTCCTAACTTTTACTAGGTATTGAGTTAATTTTTTATTCTCTATTTGGGAAATTGCCTTGCTGACGGCGCGATCGCATATTTTGGCGCATTTCCTGCATTTGTTGCCGTTGCTCTGGGGTCAGAAGTGCTAACATCTGTTGTTGAGAAGATTCCCGGATTTGGCGCATTTGGGTTTTCTGTTGTTCAGTTAGATTTAACTTAGCCCAACCCCATTTTCCTCGATTATCGGTCAATGTTGCTTTTTGTTCTGGGGTAAGAATTGCTTCGATTTGAGCGTGGGTGTTGCTTTTAATGGCTTGCATTTGAGCTTTTTGGGTATCTGTCAAATTCAAGCGCCGCCAACCCCAATCACCTTTTTGACCTCTTTGTGTTCTAGGTGTTTGTGCTACTTCTATGGGTGAAGAGGTTCTGGTTTGCGCTTGAACAGCAACAGGTATTGTAGTTACAGTTAAGGCAATTGCTGCAGCTAGTAGGGATAATGGTTTAAGTTTCATAATATCTCTTGTAGTATCTTGGCTTGATGTCACCATGATAATAAATCCCCTATGAAAGTGAGATGAGCATAAAGTCATGGTTACACCCATGACTAAAGTCACTAGGAGTAATGCAAAATATCATGGGTAATTCCCTGTACACTACGGTAAGCCTATAAAGTATCTGTATGAATCGCCCTATTACAATTAATAATCATCCTTTTCGGTTTTTGCTGTATTTGGAGTGGGTATTACTGGCGATCGCAGTTGTCCGCCAGTTTGTTTAACCGCTTAAGCTTAAGCGATCGCACTCAAGCGGCTATTGTGGCTAACAGATTTTTAGCTTATTTAGAGCCTTGTTAAAAATATTAACAATTCTCAAAAGATATTTTGCTCAATTAAATAATGCCAAACATTCATGCTTTAAAATCCCGCCTGTGATTTTAATATTTCTGAATGATTGAGTAATTACCTGTTCACAGGATATAAGAATTTGTGATTGATTCACCGAGACTAAATCTTGAATGGAAGCACCATAGACAATTTCAGATATCCCCGCCCACACGCAGGCCGTAGCACACATAGGACAAGGTTCACCAGTGGTATATATTGTATAACCTGCTAAGGAAGGGCTTTTAAGTTTAGCTGTTAAGCGGCGAATCACGTTAATTTCTGCATGGGCTGATGGGTCGCTATCTCGATTGACGGTATTATGAGCGACAGCGACAACTTCTTGGTTTTTAACAATTACAGCACCATAAGGAGCATCTCCTTTTTGAGCTTCTTGGAGTGCTAGGCGCATAAAATCTTCTGGTTGCATCGGAATTAGTCATTTATTAATGATAAATTCTCATCATATCCTATTTAACTTTTATTTGTCTTTTGTCAAAGGTGTTGAATATGTTAGTAAGCAGAAAACAAACAGAATTTTACTTAAAAGACCTAGAAACACCAACAGGTAAAGCGATTAATTTAACACTTATGGTTTTGGTGGTACTCTCATCAGGTATGTTTGTCGCTGAGACTTATAATATTCCTGAGGATATTCTCATGGATTTAAATGTTCTTGACATTGTAATCCTGATATTTTTTGCTGGAGAATATGCAGTGCGCCTGTGGAGTGCTGAAAATAAATTTAACTATATTTTTAGTTTTTACGCAACTATTGACTTAATAGCAATTTTAACATTTTTTATAGGGGGAGTTGATTTGAGGTTTATTCGCCTCTTGCGCTGTTTTAGAATTTTAAGGTTAATTAAATTAATAGATAGACCATTTTTATTTGGTACTATCACTACGGAAGATGGGGAAATATTAGCCAGAATTTTATTTACTTTATTTGCCATTATATTTATTTACTCTGGCTTAATTTATCAGGTAGAACATCCAGTCAACCCTGATGTTTTTGGCACATTTTTGGATGCGTTTTATTTTTCGGTGGTGACGATGACAACAGTGGGATTTGGGGATTTGACCCCGATTTCAGAATTAGGTCGCTTGCTGACAGTATTAATGATTTTGACAGGTATTTCTTTAATTCCTTGGCAAGTAGGGGACTTAATTAAGCGATTGGTGAAAAGTGCTAATCAGCTAGAAATAGTTTGTTCTGGTTGCGGTTTAGCATTCCATGATGTAGATGCTAAGTTTTGTAAACGGTGTGGGACTGAGTTACTCAAGGGTGAGTTGACAATCTGGGAATTGAACTGATAACAGGGGAAATTGCCCCTATAATGTTCGGTTATACTACTGTTGCGAGTACACAAAAGAATATAACCTCATAGGTAGTAGTCAAATGTCTAATTTAAACGCTGCCGTCGCTCTTCAATTAAGGGGTGAATACCTGTGTATCAATGGATCTTGCCAAGCCTGAGTGAAATTGTAGCTGCCAGTCAGGCAACTGTGGCTGAATGCTCACCAACCAAAGCAGAGCGACAGTGGCGGGTGAGTGTGGCTGCAACGGAACAACTACTGATCAACAGTTTAGCAACTGCTTCACTTGATGGGACTAAAGGCTTAGTATTAGCAGCACCAGCACCTTTATTTACTCAGGCAAAATTAAATCAGAGCTTGCAAAGTGTCACATTTACAGCGCAGCCATTTAACCCCTTGGCATTGATGCCATTTCAGAGGCCTGGTGTGATTGCTACAGGAGGTCAAGAAATGGCTCCCCAGAAAACAGTACTACCTTTACTACCAGCAGATCCACTGGTAAGAGAGAGATTTTGCTTAGTTTTTACAGAAAAATTGAGATTAGTGTTGGTTTTGGCAGAAGATCACAGAGGTAATAAAACATTTTCATTTTCCTTTGAGCCGGAAGTGGTAGAGCAAGCTTGGCGATCGCTGAGTGCGAGGGTAATGCTGAGTAATCCAGAATTTAGCGCCGAACTGGAGACATTAGTTGAAAACTATGCTGCAATCACACCAGATTACCGGATGATCATGGAGTTTAGCAGGTTGTTACTGGAGGAATTAACAGCATTCCCCGCCAATAAAGAAGTATTAGAAGAGACTGCAGATGCTGAAAAGGAAAGGGTAGCCCCCAAGCCATCCCCAGTACCCGATGTAGAATTACTCCAAGCTTTTGCTCACGAAGTGCGGACACCTTTAACGACTATTCGCACCCTGACTCGCTTACTACTCAAACGGCAAGATTTACCAGCTAAAGTTACTAATCGCTTAGAAATTATTGATCACGAGTGTACCGAGCAAATTGACCGCATGGAGTTATTGTTTAAAGCCGCAGAATTAGAAACTTCTCCGGCGGTGAAATCTGCAAGTAGTCAACTCACACCCATGTCCTTAGATCAGGTACTGCGGCAGAGTGTCCCTCGTTGGCAACAAGCGGCACATCGGCGAAATTTGACTTTAGATGTAGTTTTACCGCAGCAATTACCAACAGTGGTGAGTAATCCCAATATGTTAGATCAGGTACTCACGGGGTTGATGGAGAATTTCACCCGCAGTTTACCCCCAGGAAGTCATATTCAAGTGCAGGTGATTCCAGCGGGGGATCAACTGAAGTTACAATTATCACCCCAATTACATTGTCAAGGTACTAGCGTGGCCACGGGTAATGTTACACCACCAATTCGCAAGGCCTTGGGGCAATTACTGATGTTTCAACCCGAAACCGGTACGATTACTTTAAATCTTGCTGCCACAAAGCATCTATTTCAGGCTATTGGCGGTAAACTGATTGTCCGCCAACGCCAACACTACGGAGAAGTTTTAACTATTTTCTTACCTTTGGAAGTCAGCAGTAAGAAGAAGCTAGGTGTTTGATTTTGAGATCAACGGGTCTTGAGTCTTTCTTGTAAAGCTTCCCGTGCGTGTTCTCGGTCGTCAAAGTGGATTTTTTCAGTGCCGAGAATTTGGTAGTCTTCGTGACCTTTACCAGCTAATAAGACTCCATCGCCGGGTTGGGCTTGTAAAATGGCAGTGCGAATAGCTGTAGCGCGATCGCATATTACTATTGGTTGAGCCGTATGAGGAATTCCTGCTAAAACATCTTGTAAAATCCGTTCTGGGTCTTCTGTCCGGGGATTATCTGAGGTGACAACGGCTATATCTGCTAATTCGGCGGCAATTTTACCCATTTTAGGGCGCTTAGTGCGATCGCGATCGCCTCCACAGCCAAACACGCAGATCATCTTCCCGGGAATAAACGGCCGTGCTGCTTTGAGCAAATTTTCCAAACTATCAGGGGTGTGGGCATAATCCACAATTACGGTGATTTCTTTTTCAGGACTAAGTACGCGTTCCATGCGTCCGGGAACCCCAGGAAACTGTGGTATAGCCGCAGCCAGCAAGTGTAAATCTAGTCCTAAATGTAAAACCGCACCCACAGCTGCCAAAAGATTCTCTAAATTATACTGCCCCACCAAAGGAGAACGAAAAGCCACATTACCCGTTGGGGTATGTAAGATACCGCTGACACCATTAGGTTCGTACATTAAATTACTCATGTACAAATCGGCGCTGTGATTATTAACACTGTAACTCCACACCTGTCCTGATATACTTAGAGACGCAATTAAACGCTGACCGTAGGCATCATCAGCATTAATTATTGCGCGTCCCTTGAGATATTCGGGAGTAAATAATAAAGCCTTGGCAGCAAAATAATCCTCCATATCCCTGTGATAGTCCAAATGGTCTTGAGTGAGATTAGTAAACACCCCCACCTCAAACTCACACCCTAAAACTCGACCTTGGGCTAAAGCATGGGAACTAACTTCCATGCTACCAAACTCACAACCGGCATTCACGGCTGCTGCTAGCTGTTCTTGTAATTCCACTGCAAAGGGTGTGGTGTGGAGGGCAGTTTGTTCAAAACCAGGCCAACGAGTGTAAAGAGTTCCCATCAAAGCCACAGGTAGATGAGCTTGACTGAGGAAAAATTCCACTAAATGACTAGTAGTAGTTTTACCATTAGTGCCAGTTACACCCACCAGCTGGAGTTTTTTGCCTGGATGACCGTAAAAAGCTGCCGCTAATTGGGCGCAGGCTTTAGTCATATCCGCAGCACTGACAACCACAGCCCCTTGTGTGGGAGGATTGTTTTGTAATGCTTGGGGTGAAACAATGGCCGCTACAGCACCGGAGGCGATGGCGCTGGGCCAAAAATCCCCACCATCTACCCGGGTTCCCGGCATTCCAATGAATAAATCACCCATACTACAAGCATGAGAATTAGTCTTTAAGCCCTTGACTTCTACATCAGGGACAAAAGAGTAATTAACACCATCCACAACCGCCAGTAGTTCACGCAATTTCATTTTAGTGCACCTCGTCACACAAATCTCTTGCGCTTATTCTGCATTATTTTTTTCTAAATGGATAAATACTTACCCAACATTTGGGCTAACTGCTGCACACTAGCACGGGGAGAAGGACGTGGTAAACGCTCCTCAATTACCCCTCCCTCGGTGTCTTCTGCTCCTGTGTGGTTACATAAACAAAGAACCGGTATTTCATACTGATAAGCCAAGAACCAGTCTTCACGAGTGGTAATATCCCGAACTTCTAACTCACAATTGAGGTTTTCGAGTTGTTCTAACTTTTCTTGTAAACCCTCACACAAATGACATCCGGGCTTGCTGTATAAAATCAATCGCATTTTCTGAAAACATTGATAGCTTGGTTAAACTCTATCTTAACGGAGCGGATTCAGATTACTCTGGCTAGCAGATACACCCTCAAACCTGACGCTCTTTGTTTGAGCGATAATATAAGGCAATTGGTGATCTAATTTCATCTATCTTTCGGCTAATCTTGAGCATTGGGGGTAATTGGGAATGGGGAATGGGGAAAAAAGTAAAACCCCAAGACTGGGAATACCTGGGGTTTTCAACCTGACCATACTTATAGTTTTAATATAAAATTCCCGGCAATTCTCCAGGTTAATTGACATAAATATCTCAGTTTTGTCGTGAAATGTTTGCTGGTCAACGGGATGTTTATGGTAGTGGTAAATACCAATTCATCTTTGTGATATAATTACAATTATCGCCAGATAATTACCGGAAATTTTCAAAGACAATCAGCAGATACTAGAGTTGTCACATAAATTCTAAGTTTGGCTCTATTGTCATCTGGAGAATGAATAAATAAAAAGATATAATTTCGCTATTTATGTCTAAAATTACAGTTTTAAGTACTTGATTTATTTGGGAAAATCCAGAAGAATAAAAGCATCATGATCCAACATGATTGTAGCCAATAAAAGTGACAGAAAGCCTACTTAATGCCCGCGCCTGTGGGCATTTTTCATTAGTAACAGTGGGGTTTGTGATTTCCGTCCCCTTGGGGGAATGTGGTGATTATTACGCAAATAATACTTTTATGAGATTAATTTATACAAACTTTAAAAAATTGGAATAGTCCTCTTCCATGGGTGTGTAATAATGAACTGATTTCAAGAGAGGATATTTTGTTTATGGGTTTATTTGTGGCGAAAAAACTGGTAGTGTACCGCGTTGAGATTCCGAAAATATTGATGATGCTGATGTAGTTTTACCCAGACTGCAAAAAAGGAAAAAGGCTGATGACTCAGGACGGGGGTCGATTACAGTTAAGTGAACCAGTGATTAAGCAAGGTAAGAAATACCAATTTTTATTAATTTCTTCAACCAAAAGCGATGGCCTGATTGAACCAGGAGATTTAATAGATTTAGAGTTACCATCTGGTATTGATACTACTGCTGGTGTGGTAATTTCTGGACGCGCCCCCATTTGGTTGTATGCTTACCTAACTGACAAACTACAGTTTACGGCTTGGGTAGCTTGTTATGAACCGCATTTAGGTGCGGTGGTGGTAGCAACTAACTGTGATGTGGTTGACATTGGGGAAGTAATTGATATACATCCCCCTTATTGTTACCACCAGCAATTATGTCCAGCGTTAATGATTGTCGGACCACCAAATAGTGGTAAAAGTGTGTTTTCTCATGCTTTGTTTACAGCTTTGTCTGGTGAAACTCCTGATATATATCTGCAACGCGCCCGTTGGGATGGTGAGGGTAATTACCTGTTAGATTTGGGTACGGAGGCTGTTAATAGGGGCGATCGCGGTTCTTTGACAGATGAGTTTTTCCCCTACCATTCTCAGGTTATCCTTCAGTTACGACGGGAGAAGTCTTTGGTAATTGTGGATGTGGGGGGGGTGGAACAACCGCAAAAGTTACCGATTTTAGAGGCTTGTAGTCATTATCTGATTATCAGTTGCCATAGTCAAGCTATTGATGCTTGGCATGAATTTTGTGGCGAGCGTGGTAATTTAAAACCCATCGGTGTGATTAATAGTGTGCTGACTCCCATGGAAATCATTCATCAGCAGAAACCCTATTTAGAAATGACTGCTGGGCCGTGGATACCGGGAGAACCTGCTGCTGTTCCCCAAGCTTTTTTAAAACGGTTGAGAAGATTAATACTTTTAAATAAATAAATTCACATTAATCTAACCTAGGGGAGTGTCAAATGCAAGATACTGGTTTTATGACAATGGCGATCGCTTGGTGTTTGGCTTGGGGAAATGAGTTTTACAGCAAATGCAACAGGCTTTAAACTGAAAACTAACCTTCCTGAGATAAATAATTAACTACTCGTGAAAATTCCTCAGTTAAAAAATCTGAGCCGGTGGTGATGTAAATCTGTAATAACTCTTGGTAAAACCAGAGAGTACCCTCTTTACCAAATTGGAACTCCTGCCATATCTTACTACCATATTGGCGAGAATCTGCAAGTAATGATCTGGCATTATGTAACTTATCTGCTTTTACCGTTAATTTTGGGGTGTTGATCATTTTCTTGACCCAGATAGAGCAAATATTCAGCGGCGACATCAGCGCCGATACTTTGGCGTAAATCTAGAGGCATAATAACTTCAGCTTTTGGTCGCCAGGCGCGTATACGCATACTGACGTTGTAATCTAGATGGCGATATTGCACACGGTAGTAAGCATCTTGTGAGGAGCGCTGATTGAGAACTTGCAGTAATGCTTGTTGTTCGAGTACTGATGTATGTTGTTGAATTAAATATTTTGCTTCCTGATAGGTAACGGCCTCAAAGGTCCGATGACGAACAGTATCCCGAATGTAGCGGTCATGGTGGTCTCGGTCAAATCGCAACAGCATCAGTCGGGAGGGTAAATAAAAATCAAATCCCCAAGCTTGAGACATTTCCCGTTCAATTTCATCGGGACTGGGTAAATTACCGTTGTAGTAGCGTTGTTGTAAAACCTGGGGAATAGATGGATTTGTCCAGTCTATGGGTGTAATATGGTGAATCCGGTCTAGTCGATAGTTATACCAATCAGTTTTGCGGTCAGGACTTTCGCCTAAGGCGCAAAGGTAAACTGCTCGTTGGACATAATAGATACATACTGGGTAAACTATAGATTGCACAGTGTGTTTAAGTCTGGCGCTGTTGTAAGTTAATTCTAGAGGTGGTACTGGCTCTTGTTCCCAGATTTCCCGTAATTGATGTTGCCAATCATCAACTAAGTCTATAGTCTTACGGGGGATTACATAGTCAAGTTGAAAGCAAAATCGCTGTACGCTACGGATCATCTGGGCATGATTTTGAGCGATCGCGGCTAAATCTTCTTGATTGAGAAAGTTCAATTCGTCGCTAGTCCCAGATGTGGTGATCATGGGACGAGAGGGGAATTTTTTGACCCGATGATATTTCTGTTGTCGATATTCTAACCATCCTATTTCGGCGAGAATTTCTAGGTCTGCTTGTAAGGAACGACGTGTAACGCCAAATAGTCTTTGTTGTAATATTTCATTTAATTTAGGTTCAGAAATACCAGTGTGAGTTAACAGGGACTTTTGCCATTGTGATTTGACAATTCCCGCTTGTAATAACCATGTAGCAGTGGTTTTACTACAAGGACAATTTACATCATGTAACTGAGGAATTGCTTCCCCTTTGGGGTGGGTGGAAGTAAAAAAAGCATCCCGCCACTGAGCAAAGGTAAAGGAATTACTCAGCGCTAAGGGGTCTTGTCCATACAAATAACGTAACCACACCCATAAACGAATTGCTCTGGGGAGGTTTTGTTTGAGAGAACCGCGTGCTAACCATTGCAGCAGTTCTATTTGGGGAGTGTCTACAAAAGTTGGCTTAAACACTGATTGAGTAGATTCATTGCTAAGACCAGCATACAACATATTGGAATTGGCTGCTTCCACTGGGATGTATGATATACCTATTGACCCAACAGTGTGCACAGATGACTAGTTATAGAATTGCTTTGAAAGAGAACATTTTGCGGGTGAGTTTTGGGGAAACTGCTCAAAATGACCAAATTATTCAGGATGCTGCGGCGCGACTGCAGGAAATGCAAGATTCAGAGGAACTAGGAGGTGGTCCACTGTTGAGGATTAATGGACCTATTTCTGTACCGGTGGCGTTTGTTTTAGCTCATAAACTGGCTCATCTTTATGGTGCGATCGCTTGTTTTGACCCCAAGTTAGGTAAATATGTGGTTTGTATTACACATAATCCTGAGTATAAATTGGGCGATTTGATTAAGTGAGAGATTAAAGTTATGACTAGCTATCACATTAGTCTGGATGAGGATGTGTTAAAGGTGAGGTTTGGTAAACCTGCTCACGGTGACCAAATTGTTAGGGATGCGGGAGCGCGTTTAGATCAAATGCTTGCATCGGGGGAAATTACGGGGGGAAAATTACTTAAGATTGATGGACCTGCTTCTGTGGCGGTAAGTTATCTCATCTCTCATAAGATATCTCAATTGTATGGTGCGATCGCCATTTTTGACCCCAAAATTGGTAAGCCAGGATATAAAACTTACATTGTTGTTGCTACCCATACTCCAGCTTATCGGTTGGGTGAAGTGATTGAAACCAGTGAAACCCACAAAAGTAAACAAAATCTCAAAGTTGTATTGTGTGGTCCGCCCCAATCTGGTAAATCTTGTCTGCGTAAAGGTTTGAAACAGGCAATTGGCAATATTCCCGGCGCACCTTATCCTTATGTGATTACTGCTTGTCCAGATGGGGAAGGTGCTTGGTTTTCCGATGCTGCGCGGCGAGATATTGATTTAGCCAGAAAACTAAAACAAGACTACAAGGCTAAGTTTACCCCAGAGTTTGCCATTAAAGCGGCGGGCTGGGTACGGAGTGCCAATACACCACTAAATATCATTGATGTGGGTGGTAAAATTACACCAGAAAATCGGCTGATTATGCGTGAAGCTACTCATGCGGTGATTTTAGCTGGGGATAAGGGTAAGGAGGAAGTTCCCCTTTGGGAAGAGTTTTGTCGTGATTTAAATATACAGATTGTTGCTAATCTTTATAGTGACTACGATGGTAAGGAAGATAAAATTTTTACAAAATCTCCTTTGCTAACTGGTAGTATTCATCACCTGGAACGGGGAGAAGATGTTTCTTCTCGTCCCATGGTACAGGCTTTGGCGCAGGTTTTGGTGGGGTTGTGTAGAAGAGAGTAAGTTAGCAAGCTTACTACTCAAACTTATTTGGATATGGGACAAACTTCTGTAAAAAAAAATAAGAATCAAGGATTAAATATTATGAAGGCGATTTCATTTCTCGGCTTTAATAAAAGAGGTTATCAAGAAACTACTTACCTTAATCCCATTGCTCCTGGGGAATATAAAACTAAATTTATTCAAGAAGCTTTAGTAGAATTTTACCAACCTGATACTCTTTATGTTTTATTGACGAATACAGCAGCTACAGGTATTCCAGATAATGAGACGGAATCTAGTTGGGAAACACTCAAGAAGAAACTTGGCGATAAAGTTAATTTACAACCAATAAATAATGTACCTGAAGGACACAGTACCTCAGATATCTGGAAACTATTTGAAATGTTAACGGACTGTTTAGAAGAGGGTGATAGAGTAGTATTTGACATTACAAATGGCTTTCGTTCTCTACCTGTTTTAGCATTAATTGCTGTTAGTTATTTACGTGTTGTCCGTCAAGTCGAGATTCAAGGCCTAATATATGGTGCATTTGATGCCAAAACTAATAATAAAACCCCTATATTTGACCTTTTACCCATAGTTAGCTTATTGGAGTGGACGACTGCTACTGACCAGTTCATTAAAACAGGAAATGGACAAGCATTAGCAAGCTTACTTGATCAAGGTGACTCTACAGCTAAGGATTTAGCAGTCAGTATCGAAGGAATTGCACAAGGTTTACAGCTTTTACGTCCCATGGATGTTATTCAAGAATCAGCAATATTACCTGAACGTATTGCAGCAGCAGCACCAATGGTTTCTCAAACTGTACCACCATTTGCAGCTTTGTTGCAGCGTGTAGAAAAAGATTATGGTAGTTTTGGCTTGTTTAACTCAACAGATTATCGCTATTACCCACAATCATCTTTATTACGACAACTGAAAATTGTCGAGTGGTACGCGGCGAAAGGACAAATTGTTCAAGCCTTATCTATGGCGCGGGAATGGCTACCTTCTTTGTTATGTTATCACTTTCAGTTAGATCCATTAGATAAAGGATATAGGGAGGAAATGGAACTATTATTAACTGGAGGTAAAATTAAGGATAAAGATGGTATCCTTATTAAGGAATCTCAATATCTGGTAGAATGGTCTAATATTCCCAAGGAAAAAAAGAAACAATTAAACAGACTTTGGGGTGGTGAATTAAACTTGGCTAATCTGCGTAATGATGTGTTACACGCAGGATTTCGGAAAAATCCTAAAAATGCCCAAAATATTTTGCATCAAACGGAATTGATTATTAAGGAACTTGAAGCCATTGCAAAGGTCTGGAATTTGCAGGATGAAACTGTGTAAAACTACTTCTGAGTTAATGATCTAGAAATGCCTGATTTTGCCGTTATAATTTATACTCTGGTGGGCGATCGCTCCCCATCCTGATTTGGGGATAATTTTCAGGAAAGATTAATCTCATCTGGTTAATTGTGGGATATAATGATAACGGTTATCATTATTTTACGGCTATGGTTAGTTCAATCATCCGGTCTGAGGAGAAACTGCACCAGCAAGACCATGAACAGCTCATCAGGATTCGTCACACCTGCGCCCACATTTTGGCTATGGTTGTACAGAAGCTATTTTCAGGGACTAAGGTAGCAACTGGACCGGTGACAGAAACAGGCTTTTATTATGATTTTGATGCTCCTGTGAGTTTTACCCCGGAGGACTTGGAAAAAATTACCTTGGAAATGCGGCGGGTTATTCAGGCTAATTTACCCATCATCCGCGAAGAGGTACAACGTGGGGAAATTCAAACAGAAATTACTAACTTGGGGGAAACTTACAAAGGGGATATTTTAGCACGCATCCCCCTAGATGAAATTATTACCCGTTATTTTATCGGTAGTCCTGATGTTCCTGTGCAGCCTGAACCGTCATTATTTACAGTTGCATCAGGGGGGATGGTTAATCATAACTCTTGGTGGGACTTGTGCGCTGGACCCCATATCAACTTTACCGGGGAAATTCACCCCGATGCTTTTAAATTATTAAATGTGGCGGGTGCATATTGGCAAGGTGATGAAACTCAGCCGATGCTACAACGCATTTATGGTACAGCTTGGGAAACTCCAGAAGATTTACAAGCTTATTTAAAACAACGAGAGGAAGCATTACGGCGTGACCACAGAAAACTCGGTCAAGATTTGAATTTATTTAGTATTCAAGAAGATGCTGGTGGTGGGTTAGTTTTTTGGCATCCTAAAGGGGCGCAAATCCGCCATATCATTGAAGATTACTGGAAGCGATCGCACTTAGAAGCCGACTATCAACTACTATATACCCCCCATGTAGCTAATTTGGAACTGTGGAAAACATCGGGTCACTTTGATTTCTATAGAGAAAATATGTTTGATTCCATTGATGTGGAACAACAAGCATATCAACTCAAACCGATGAATTGTCCTTTCCACGTCCTCACCTATAAGCATCAACTCCACTCCTACCGAGAGCTACCCATTCGGATGTGTGAACTGGGTACTGTTTATCGTTATGAACGTTCTGGTGCTTTACACGGTTTGATGCGGGTAAGGGGATTTACTCAAGATGATGGTCATATTTTCTGTTTACCTGCACAAATAGCACCGGAAATTCTGGGAGTTTTAAATCTCACAGAACAGATTTTGTCAGACTTTGGCTTTACTAATTACGAAGTTAATTTATCTACCCGTCCTGAGAAATCAGTGGGAAATGATCATGTTTGGGAGTTAGCTACTGCTGCACTTAAACAAGCATTAGATACTAAGGGTTGGGACTATCTTATTGATGAAGGTGGTGGGGCGTTTTATGGCCCTAAAATCGACATTAAAATTAAAGATGCCATTGGTCGTAGTTGGCAATGTTCCACTATTCAAGTTGATTTTAACTTACCGGAACGCTTTAATATGGAATATGTTACCCCAGAAGGCGATCGCCAAAGACCAATTATGATTCATCGGGCTATCTTTGGTTCTTTAGAGCGATTTTTTGGGATATTAATCGAAAACTATGCTGGGGATTTTCCTCTATGGTTAGCACCAGTACAAATCAGACTTTTACCCGTTAGTGATGATGTCCGCGAATATGCGCAATCTGTCGCTACTACTTTCAAACAGTCCGGGATGCGGGTAGAAGTAGATTATAGTGGTGAACGACTGGGTAAGCAAATCCGCACAGCTGAATTAGAAAAAATCCCCGTAGTGGCGGTTATCGGTAAAAAGGAAGTGGAAAATCAGACTTTGAGTATCCGCACTAGACAAAATGGCGATTTAGGTGTATTGACCATCGATGAAATTTTACCACGGCTACAGGAAGCGATCGCTTCTAAGGGCTTAATCTAGATTTTTCACTCTTTGTGCGGATAATCCTTTCAATCCTGAAAATTATACATCTTATGGGGTTGGTATTCTACCCCCCAGGAATGACAAAACTTACTTGATCACCAACACAGATCATATGACTAGTTTCACACCATCTCAAACAAACATTATATCGGAGATTCCTAAGCGGGGAATGCCGGTAACTCTGATTACTGGATTTTTAGGAAGTGGTAAAACTACACTCCTAAATCAAATCCTCAAAAATAAACAAGATTTAAAAGTTGCTGTTTTGGTGAATGAATTTGGGGATATTAATATTGATAGCCAATTGCTGGTTTCTATAGATGAAGACATGATGGAACTCAGTAATGGTTGTATTTGTTGTACCATTAATGATGGTTTGGTTGATGCTGTTTATCGGGTATTAGAAAGAGAAGACCGTATTGACTATTTGGTGATTGAAACTACTGGGGTAGCTGACCCGCTACCGATTATCCTCACGTTTTTAGGTACGGAACTCAGAGATTTAACTAACCTCGATTCTATTATTACTTTGGTGGATGCAGAAGCTTTTGACGCTGAACATTTTCAAAGTGAATCGGCTTTGAAGCAAATCACGTATGGTGATATTATTCTTCTCAATAAGGTTGACTTGGCAACTCCTGCTAAACTTCAAGAAGTGGAAGACTACATCTATGAGGTCAAAGCTGGGGCAAAAATTTTGCACACTCAATATGGAGAGGTGCCGTTACCATTACTTTTAGATACAGATTTAACACCTAAACAAGATTATCTCTCAATTGTAGAAGAAGATGAACACAAGGGGCATGATCACCATCATCACCATCATCACCATGAACATCACCATCATCACTCAGATCATTTAGATAATGATGGGTTTGTTTCTATTTCCTTCCAGAGCGATCGCCCCTTTGATGTTCACAGGTTTGAAGCTTTTCTGACTGAGGAAATGCCACCGGGTGTATTTCGTGCTAAAGGTATACTGTGGTTTGATGATAGTGATTTACGCCATATTTTTCAACTCAGCGGACCACGTTATAATTTACACGCTGACAACTGGTGTAGTCCACGTAAAAATCAACTCGTTTTTATTGGGAGAAATTTGAACCCTAGTGAAATTAACTCTCATTTGCATAAATGTTTGATATGATGAGAGGGTGTAAAGTTATGTTACACTCATTCATGAGTCAGGGTAAGTCAGCGGTAAATCACAACCGACATCTGAACAACTGACCACTTCAGTAAAACATTCCTTATAAAACTCAAAAAATGACTTTATCGATTCGTCCCGATCTAACTTCTGCCGATCAGGTACTATCGTCTTTAGTTGCTCAAAAGCAACCAAAAGTAACAGAAGCAGAAATGATGCAGGCTGTACGGACTTTGTTGATTGGATTAGGTGAAGATCCAGACCGCGAAGGACTCAAAGACACTCCCAAAAGAGTGATGAAAGCCTTGAAATTTCTTACAAAGGGATACACTGAATCTTTGGATGAACTGCTCAATGGTGCAGTATTTACAGAAGACGCCAATGAAATGGTGTTGGTTCGGGACATCGATATTTTCAGTTCCTGTGAGCATCATATCCTACCGATCATTGGCCGCGCTCACGTGGCTTATATACCTAATGGTAAAGTCATCGGTTTATCTAAAATAGCCCGCATTTGCGAAATGTACGCCCGACGTTTACAAGTACAGGAACGTCTGACTACCCAAATTGCTGACGCATTGCAAAGACTACTCAAACCCCAAGGTGTGGCGGTAGTAGTGGAAGCAACCCATATGTGTATGGTGATGCGCGGGGTGCAAAAACCCGGTTCTTGGACTGTTAGCAGTGCTATGCGGGGAATTTTCGCTGAAGATGGTCGGACTCGCGAAGAATTTATGAATTTAATCCGCCATAGTGCTAACTTTCATTAAATAGTTATCATAGGGCTGTATCTATATAGCTGCGGTAGTAAGTGTAGAGATGGGAGAATTCTTGTCTCTACATAATCAAAATAGAATGTAACTGAATATACCATAAAAAGTATTTTTGCTTAAGTATTAAATAAATTGATTAAATACTCTAATGTGAAAATTCAGTGAGGAGAGAAACTATGGTAATTTCAGAATTACAATTTAATAGTCAAGGATTAATTCCGGCGATCGCCCAAGACTATAAAGATGGTACGGTGTTAATGATGGCGTGGATGAATCAGGAATCCCTAGAAAAAACCCTCGCCACAGGTGAAGCACATTACTGGAGTCGCTCGCGTTCCCAATTGTGGCACAAAGGGGCTACATCTGGGCACATTCAAAAAGTCAAAGAATTTTTGTATGACTGTGACGGCGACACTATCTTGATCAAAGTTGAGCAAATCGGTGACATTGCTTGTCACACAGGGGCGAGAAGCTGTTTCTTTAATTCTGTACAAATGACTAATTACTAATTAATTATGACCCTGACCATCTACAATACCCTCACCCATAAAAAAGAACCATTCCAACCCCAAGAACCTGGTAAGGTGAAAATGTATTGCTGTGGTGTCACGGTATACGATTACTGTCATCTGGGTCATGCACGCTCTTATATAGGTTGGGACGTAGTACGCCGGTATTTTCAATGGCGCGGTTACGAGGTTGAATATGTGCAGAACTTTACCGACATTGATGATAAAATTCTTAACCGCGCTAATTTAGAAGGAACTTCCATGGAGGAAGTTTCCCAACGCTACATAGATGCTTACTTTGAGGATATCAGACGGTTAAATGTGATGGATGCTTCAGCATATCCCCGTGTAACGGAAAATATCAGCAGTATTCACCAATTAATTCAGGAATTAGAAAAAAAAGGTTATGCCTACGCCACCAATGGTGATGTTTATTACAATGTGCATAAATTCTGTGAATATGGTAAACTGTCAGGGCGGGATGTGTCAGATATGCAAGCCGGGGCTAGTGGGCGGGTAGATGTAGAAGACCCATCAGGACAGAAAAAACAAAACTCGGCGGATTTTGCTCTGTGGAAAGGGGCTAAACCGGGGGAGCCAGCATGGAGTTCACCTTGGGGTTCAGGTCGTCCAGGATGGCACATTGAATGTTCGGCTATGGTCAGGTCATTACTAGGGGATACTATTGATATTCACGGCGGTGGTGGTGATTTAGTATTCCCCCACCATGAAAATGAAATCGCCCAATCGGAAGTGGTGACTGGTAAACCGTTGGCGCGTTACTGGATACACAATGGTATGGTAACGGTGAATGGTGAGAAAATGTCTAAGTCTTTGGGGAATTTTACCACAATTCGAGAGTTGCTGGATCAAGGTGTTGACCCGATGGTGGTAAGATTGTTTATCCTACAGGGACACTATCGCCGCCCTTTGGATTTTACTAAAGAGGCGATCGCCTCGGCGGAAAATGCCTGGAAAACCCTCAAGGAAGGGTTACTGTTTGGCTATCAGTACGGTGACAAGCTGGGACTGGAAACCGGGAAAGAGTTAATCCCTAATCCCTATATCGAGAGTTTTCAAGGGTCTATGGATGATGACTTTAATACACCGGGAGGATTGGCGGTTTTATTTGAACTGGCTAAGGAGTTACGCCGTCAAAGCAATCTGTTAACTCACCAAGGAAAAACAGACCTGACCCCAGGAGAAATTCAGCAGCAATGGCAAACTTTAGTCACCTTAGCTGGGGTATTAGGACTGGAAGCAGCACCAGAAGCCCCCACTGTCGCCCCTAGCAGGTTAACTGATGGGGAAATTGAAGTTTTAATCCAACAGCGACAAACAGCCCGTAAATCTAAGAATTTTGCGGAAGGCGATCGCATTCGTCAAAAATTACAGGAACTCGGCGTTACTTTAATCGATCAACCAGATGGTACGACTCGTTGGCATTCCTGATTAAGATTTACTTAAATCGTAAGATTTAATCGGATAATCTCAGCAGTCAGGATCGTTTTAGATTGTTTTACAAGGAACCCCGATGAATAAAAAGACTATACTGAGTTTACTTTCTACTCCCATGCTAGTTAGCTCAATTCTCGCTATGGGAGCAATGGCAAATCAAGCCCAGGCCGCAGAAACAGAACCAGACAACACAGACAAACTCAGCTGCATACAAAATGACCATATATGGCGTCCTGTGTGTGTGAGAGCTTCTGTATTGGCTAAAATCCCTGAATATCAACCCGGAGTAGAGTTTTCTAGCGATGAAAATGAAGTTCCCTTGCTAGGGTTTAATATTGAAGAAAGTGATATGGCGGTTGACTTATTTAACTGTGACTGTCCACAGTGTATTAATGCTTTGCGTCAAATGCGCGGTATGTCACCCTTAGTTTATTAGACATCTGTTGAAAAACTCTCCCCTTTCCTTGCTAAGGAGAGGGGTTGGGTAATTGAGGATGAGGAAAACTCTTGAGAGTTCCCAGAGGTTGTTTGTCAATTCATGATTAGTGTATCGAATATTATTTGACCCCACCCCCTTCCTTACAAGGGTAGGTTTTTAATATGATCTGTGAAGGCAAGACTACCGAAGACAAGGAAGGAAAGTGGACAAGGAAGATTTTATACGGACAATGGTCTTTTAATGGGCTA
>NZ_JANQDF010000114.1:0-14099 GCF_029891675.1 Anabaenopsis tanganyikae CS-531 | reverse complement strand
AACGCCACGCAGTTCTATAACTTATCCCTACCTTTTTTGCATAATCAGATAGTTTCATTCATTTAATGATCGTACACTCATAATATTATACTACAAATGTACATAAATGACTATAAATTCATTAAATTATTGTAGACCTGAGTATGACTTTAGCAAGATGCAGGGTGGTGTTAGAGGAAAATATGTTGATCGCTACCCAGCAGGAACAAATGTAGTATTACTTGAACCTGACGTTGCTCAAGCCTTTCCCACAAGTGAATCGGTTAACGAAGCACTTCGTCTGCTTATGCAAATCGCTCAGAGACAGAAATCTTAAACAGCAAACCGATGGCTGTAAGTATCATTCCCCACCCATCAAAACCATCCCTCTTGTTCTAGGGTTTCAATCAGCTGTAAGCCACGGGGGTCACCTACCCCTAATAGTGAGGCTTTGGCGTCTTCCCGCACTCCTAAATCCTTGTCTTCGGCGAAGGCTTGAATCAAAGCGTCGATCGCTGTGGCATAGATAATATTAGACGGTAATTCTCGGCACAACTGCCCAATTGTCCAAGCGCAGTTACTCCGCACTGCTGCTACTGGGTCTTGGACTAAGGCTTCAATTACTGGTGGTATTGCTCCCACAACAGTCTCATATCCAACATCTGCCATTTGGGCTAAGGCGCTAGCAGACCACAAACGCACGGCGGAAATGTCGGTTTTTAAAGCGTCTGCTAGGGGGGCTAGAGAACGGCGATCGCGGCAATTTCCTAAAGCCCAAACTACCCCCTTACGTACATAGCCATTCCAGTCTTTGTTAAGTTGATTTATTAACGGTTCTACTGCTTCTGGGCTGGGATTGCGTCCAATCCCATAGGCTGCACTCACCCGCACCAAGGGACAGGTATCAGTTAACAGGCGAATTAAATGGGGTGTAGCCCGTGCATCTTCCAGATCACAAAAAGCACGAGCTGCAAGCATCCGTTGTTGGGGTTGATGATTTTCTAAAAGAGCTAGCATTTCCTCTGGATCTGGCTTTGGCCCTTGAGATTCAGTGGTTAGGGGTGCTATGTTATCCAGGGGGCTTTCTAGCTCTTCCTCTCCATCAAGTAGGCTTAGGTCTTCTTCGTCATACATAATTAATATTTATATATTTATCTGGTAGCATTAAATAGATATATTTAGATCATTTAGGGGTGAACTACCTACAAGGTAAATAAAACTAGGACTCCTGACTACAAACCTTTAGTTAGTGATTTTAGCATCCATAGGGATTGGGTTTGATAACCTAAGTTATGGTAAAGGTTGAAGGCTGCTGAGTTGGATGGAAAAACCTGTAAACCAATTTGGCGATCGCCTCTTTGAGTTGCCCAATTTTCTACATACCTCATCATAGCTGTACCAATACCCCGTCGCCGATATTCTGGGACAACGTAGAGAAGAAAAATGTGAGCATGGCGATCGCCCCGGACTTGATCTATGGCATTTCCTACCCAGAGACAGGCAATAATAGGGGATTCCTCACCCAAACACTCTACCCACCACAAGGGTGTATCTGGGGAGAAATACTGATCAACGGTTCTGGCTAGATGGGCAAAGTCTTGCTGGGGAAATAGTTCCCGGTAAGTTTGCTGCATAAACTTGACCAGCAGCGATCGCTCTTGTGTTGAACCGGGACGAATATAGTAGCCCGGTAGCAGTTCCTCAGACAAACTCAGTTACCGTTAAATTCTTGGTTACGGGGGGTAAAATAGACAAACACACCCCAGGGGTTTGTGAAACAGAAAATAATTCTTCTTCCCCATTCACCCATGTTCCTATTTGCCCATTCTCTTCTACTGGTGCGGGTGCTGCCATATCAGAGGGTAGGAAAATACGGGCGCTGACTGCTACCAGTGCTAATGAAAAGATTAACACTACGAGCAATGGGGCAATATACTGACGAATGATCACCATAATTTAATTGCAATCTTGGGGCTGCTGAGAATATTGGCTTGACTTATTCTATCGAGTTTTGAAGCTGGTTAGCGTTGCTCCCGTTCCAAATCATCAATAGCCCTCTCGCAGTACCAATTTTCTGGCATTCCCGGATAATTAACCCTTGCTTGTTGAATCAATTGTTCAGCAGCGGCTACATCACCTCCTAATTTAGCAATGAGTTTGTTTTTGAGATGGCTATCGGTTATCAGGGTTGTTGTTTGCTCCTGTACCGCATCTCGTCTGTTTTGAGATCTTAAGCGTGATTGTTCTCGACCTAGCTGCCAAAACAAAACGTAATAAAGTGTACCAAAGATTACAACTAGACTGAATGTTCCGAAGATTGTTAGTTGGTTAAGTTCTAGAAATCCTAAAACTAACTGTGAGAGAACATAGCCGAGTAACAAGCCGGTGAGTAAGAGAATAAATGTGCCAACAATAATAACTATTTGGTTCCCCATAAATCCTCATCTTCTTCAAGTCCTGGTCTGGATATTGCCACTGGTTTAGGGGTCCAAGGGGCAAAGAATGGTAACAGAAGTAATCCTGGGATAGCAGCAACCATACTGATAATGAAAAATAAAGGCCAATCCGTAATTTTTGCTAAAGTCCCAGCGGGCGCGACTAGAATATCACGACTGACCGCCATAAAACTGGATAATAAAGCATATTGGGTGGCGGAAAACCGCTGGTTACACATATTCATCAAAAATGCCACAAAGGCTGCTGTTCCCAAGCCACCGCAGAAGTTTTCAATGTTAATTGTTAACACTAAAGCCGAGTAGTTTTTACCAAGATTAGCCAGGATATAATAAGCTAAGTTACTCACCGCTTGCAAAGCACCAAATAACCAGAGCGAACGGTTGATACCAATTCTACTCAAAATTGCTCCACCTGCTAAGGTGCCAACGATGGTAGCAATTAGCCCCATACCACCTTGAATTGCGCCGATATCGGTTTGGGTAAATCCTGTTTGCAACAAAAAGGGTGTAGACATATTGTTAACAAAGGCATCGCCCAGTCTATACAGGACGATGAACAGCACAATTAAAATTGCTTGGAGTACACCGTGGCGCCCGAAAAATTCCCCAAAGGGTAAAATTACCGCAGCTGCTAAGGATTCTGGGGGGCTGGTTTCTTTGGGTTCTGGCGCAAATAAGGTGGCAAGAATTCCAATACCCATACCCAAGGACATCAATAGGTAAACTGATGACCAGGGTAAACTGTCCGCTAGGATTAATGCCAAAGACCCTGTGAATAACAGCGCTACTCGATAACCTAAGACGAAAACAGCAGCACCTGCTCCTAATTCTAATTCTTCTAGAACATCAGTACGGTAAGCATCGGCGGCAATGTCTTGACTAGCACTTAAAAAGGCGATCGCCACAGCATTAATCGCTAATAATTGTAATGCTTGCTTGGGTTGTTGCCAAGCCATGAGGGCAATGGCAATGAATAACCCAATTTGCAGTATGATTAACCAGCCGCGTCGCCTCCCTAAAATTGGCACTGCAAACCTGTCTAGCAAGGGTGACCAGATAAATTTTAAGGAGTAGGGTAGACCTACAAGGCTGAATAAGCCAATAGCACCTAAATCTACCTGTTCTACAGTCATCCAAGCCTGGAGGGTTCGGCTGGTTAAGAACAATGGTAAGCCGGATGAGAAACCTATTAATGTCAAGGCGGCCATTTTACGGCTACCAAAAACTTTTACTAGCGATCGCACGGGGTTCATTTTGTCCAGGTTCTTTCTCAATTTGATCAATTGCAGTTATCTTGCCACAGTTGCTGTATTTTTCTTAGGAAACATGGAATTTAGTTAAAATTCTTTGAGTTGATGAATTTGATGACCTGTGATTTTTACGCCGTGTGCAGCCAAGCATTTTTCCCAACCTGCACGGGTACCAATGTCACTTTTTTGCTTGAGTAATCCTAATTCTTCTTCTTGTTGGGTGAGTTGGGCAAATTGTTGGTAGTGTGGGTAATTGGGAGTTACAAAGGTTTCTTTGCGGTGCAGAATGGGCGGATTGGCTCTATCTGCATAATCTCGGTGAGTGATGTATAGGGTTTTTAAGTCAATGGTAATACTGGCTGTTAAGGCTGGATGGGGATCAATGTCAAATTGTGGGTAAAATAAGTAAGATATTTGTTGCTTGTCAAGATGGTATTTGATTAATGTGGCTCCGTCTACACGCCCGATGGTGCGGCTAGCACAGCTTTCATAAATTCGTAGTAAGGGGTCAAGGGCTGCTAGGGCAGACACATGAACGTAAAGTGCGCCCCGTGTGTGTTTGCCAATTTTGCTCTTTTCGCAGGCTTTGTGGATAACTTGGGGATTACCTAAGCTGAAAAGCTTTTGGTCAGCTACTTGACAAGCTTCTTCGTAGCTACCAAAAAAGGCTTTGATGTCTTGGCGCATTTCTGGGGGTAGTTTGTGCCATGTGGGACGTTGATCAAAGTGACTGAGGGCAAGATATACTTGAATGTCTAAGGAACGACGATAGGCGATCGCATCCCATTCTGCTTCATCGGTAACTTGTAAAACTACATTAAAGGCTCGGCGGAAGCTACCAAATTCTGTGAGTAGTTCCTCTTGATTCCCTAATTCACCTTTTACAGGTAGCCTGCCACGTTTGGTAAAAAAGTCTATCAGTGGTTTTAGTTGTTCCTGGTAGTCTTCAAACCGCTTACTGGGAATACGTACTCTAGGTGTAGCAGTGCTAGAAAAGAACCGGATGGCTTTAAAACTTTCTTTTTCTACATCATCACGAAAGATAAAATACACACCCAAGGCTACTGGTACTGCATCTACATTCAGTACCTCATCTATGTAAGTTTTGAGTTCTTGTTGTTCGTAATATTTCTGAAAGGTGTTGCGGCGAGTAACTATACCATCGCTGTAAGCTAGTTGGGTTTTACTCGGGGCGTTAATTAATACTTGTGCAGCGACAATTAGAACTTTTTGGGTAATTTCCCAGGCGCGGATCAGACTTCGGCGGCGTTCCTCTTGGTCTTCAATGACGTTGAGGACATAACCTAAGTTGACTATATCGGCGACGCTAATGGTGTCCTTGGGAAAGTAGTAAGGGTCCCAACCGGCGCTACTATAGCCTAATTTGGCGACTCGCTGCACATCACCACCGTGGCCACAGCCATAATCAAAAAATGAAGTCTCTTGAGTGAGGATTTGCCAGTCTATTGCCAAGCGGACAGGGCGAGATATATCATGACGAGCGATCGCTGCTCTGTGACGCTCGATTTCTAAAGATTCGGCCATATCAGTTAACTGTTAACTGTTGACTGTTAACTAATATCCTTTCAATGTTTGACTGCTAATTCAATTAGGTCTTCAATTTTCTTGATATTTGGGTCTCCTGCTAAGTAACCAATTCCACGATGCAAGTGCAGGCGAAATTGCGTAGCTAGGGTTTCTTTGTCTGTACCATAGCCATCATTATGGCAGCGTTGCTTCAGGGCGAGCAGAAGAATATCGGAGATTTCGCCACCAAATACCCGCCAGGTCATTTCTACGTTGCTATCTTGGGGAATTGGTACCGGTGAGGGTGGGGCAGATTCTGCTAAGGAACGACAAAAAGCCCAACGACATAAAATGTTCCATTGGTCAATTTTAGTGCTACGTTTAAGTTTAAGTAGTTGTTCTTTGGCTGTTTGAGAAAGTTTGATTCTTTCAATGGGAGATTCCATATTTACCAAAAATATTGATTTTCTATGACTGTAGTTTGACGGGTAGAGGAGTTATACTTGAGGAGGTATTCCCGGGCGATCGCTTGATTATTTCTCAGTGTTTCTACTTCATGCTTACCAATTTCTGTATCTGTTGATAACAGTATAACTTGATGGCTAGCAGAGGGGAAATACCTTTCTAGGAGGTTTCCCCGGTGGGATGAGTCTAGTCTACCCAGGGGTGTGTCTATGGCTACGGGTAAGCGACGGCCTGAGACTCGCGCTAATCCCCAGAGAAACGCGATGGCTAGTAGTTGCTTTTCTCCCGCGGAAAGTCTCTGTTTGGATACTGATTTACCATTCAGATCATACAGCGATAGGCTGAATGTGTTGGTGTCGATGGCGACCCGATGCACTAAATCTGATTTGTGTAGCAGGTAGCGAAAGCATTCCGTAACTTCAATTTCTAGTTTATTTAGTTTTCTCAGAGTTAATTTCTCACGGAACAGTTTTAATGTATCTTGAACTTTAGCGGCTGCGTTAATAATATGTTCATTATGTTTGCGGTCAATATTAGTTTCTGTATATTGTTCTAGGCTTTTTTTTGTGTTACGAATCTCACTTTCTAATTGATTTAATTGACTTTTGGTTATTTCACAAGTTGCTTTTGCTTGTGCAACTTCCTTTTGTGTTTGTTGTAAGTTATCCACTAATCTTTGATAGTCTTCTGGAGATGCAGCGGTTTGAATTTGTCTTTCTAGGGTGATAATTTCTTCTTCTTGGGAGTGCAGGTCTGTTAACTTATCTTGGGTTACTTTTTTCGTATACAACAGATAATGATGAATAATATTATCTAATTGATTCAGGGTTTCTGAGTCAGTTAATAGCCAGGATTCTTGTATGGTATCTTGCTGAATCTTATTATTTTCCGCTGAGATAAATTCTGTGATTTTCTCAACTTGCTTGTTGCTAATTTTTAATTGATTAATCAAGTCAATTAAACGCTGATCTCTTTGTAAGAGTAAATCATAGGCTACTTTAGCTTGTTGAGTGCGAAATTCTCTCTCTCCTTGAATATAAGTTTCCTGGAGTAAAGGTTCAATTAAACCTAAAGGTAAGATATCCGCAGCTAATTCACCCATGGCTAAACGTGTCTTTTCCGCGGCGCTATTTATGTCATATTTTTGTTTTTCTAACTGACTGCGATCGCCTGCTATTTTACCACCTTCAGCAATGAATTTGTCAAAAGCTTCTTGCTGCTTTGTCTCCGCTTCCAATAAAGTCTGATTAAATTCTTGGAATTGCCGCTCAATTTTATGATATTCCTGTAGTTGTACCTTCAGTTTTTGCTCAATTTCTTCTAAATTCACCAAGTCTTGAGTATCAGCGATTTCCTTACGCTTGCGGTTGACTATAATATCTAAATCAACTGATAATCGTTCAGCTAGTTCTAAACCTAAAAGCCCACGAATTGCATCAACCACAATGGGAGGAGGTGTTTCCTGCTCCGCCAGTTCCTTGACTTGTTCACCATCAAATAAAAACAAGTTAGAAATTCCTAATGGTAAGAGATTTTCTATATACTCATCCCAAATATTCACTAAGGCAATATCCAGCCATTCTTGAGCATCTAAAATACCTAGTTGGTCCTTACCATCTTTAGGTTCTTTTGTCCAGCGTCGCACCACTCTATATTTTACTGGCTCATCATTTTCAATATGTTCAAAAACCAATTCAATGCGAGTATCTTCCAGTGGTGGAGTGTGGCTATTAACGCATTGGGTGAGAAAGTCGTTATAACTTAGGTTACCACGGGTGGAACATTGGGCGCGATGACCATATAATGCTAGGCGCATTGCATCCATCAGGGTAGTTTTTCCCCCGCCATTCATTCCCCCTAATAGGATAATGGGACAAGCATTTTCTCCATCAATTTTTGGGTTAAGATTGATTACCTGACGACCACAGTAAGGACCAAAGTTTTGTAATACGAGTTCAAGGAATATCATTGATTTGTGGGTTTCTAGAATATGGGGGAATAACAGATTTTGACTAATTCCCTGTTATATCTTGCTTTTTAAATTTCATGCTTCCCCAAGATGGCGATTTATCGGGTTCATCCATAGCATTACCTAAAGTCAGCTGCTTAACCCTTTCTATATCACCTGCGTCAACCGCTGTTTTTAAATCACGTTTCAAATGGGCGTTTTTAATTGCTTCTTCAGGGGAGCGGGAACTGGTAGCAAAACATTTTTCTAGGGTGTCATATATTCCTACCCGTCGTCCCTTTTTACGATACTGGCGTTCTGTGTCCAATAACTTCGCCATTAGCTCCAAATGCATAGCATCATCACCACAGATTTCTTCTAGTACCACCCATTCATCACTCCCGAGTAAACTATACCCAGCACCGGGACGGGGGTCTTGGAATACCTCACCAGTCACCTCTTGATAAATCCGCGGTAAGGTGTCATCAAATTCATGTCTTTCTTCTAGCCAGATCCGGCGAATTTCACTCAGTTCTTCAGGGGTAATTAAAGTAATATCGCGCATATTTTCTGGTGCTCTAACTCGGAGTTGTTTTTGAACTGTGAGTAACTTTCTGAGCCAATCTTCACGCGCTTCTTTAATATATGGTCCAGGAATAGGCTCAACTGATACTTCACCTTCTAAGTTACGTTCATATAGTTGGACATCCCCACTTCTGCGGCGAAAGTCTCTGCGATCGCGGTTTTCTTCAATATCTAATTCCTTACGGAAATCAAGTAAAGGTTGCATCCACTCTTTTTCTTCATCATTTTGAATCATAGCTGTCAGTGATTTATCCTGACTAACTAATGTACAAACCCAGCAACCAAAACGAGAGCTACCACAACTGGGAGTAGTTGTATCCACTACTAAAGGACATTCATTATCAGCAGATGCACCTCTATAAATGGCGAATAAATCTTTATTGCTATAATTCCAAGGGTTTTCCCATTGCATCAGATAAATCCAAACCTCATCATTTTGCCAATCCTCAATGGGACTGTAAACTAGAGAGTTTGGCAAGTTCATGTTAGGACTGAGGTGAGCACGTACCCGTTTAGCTTCCCATTTTTTCATTCTATTAGCACGCGCTCTGCTTTCAGCTTTGCGAGTACCTAGTACAACAATGGCCTCCCCTTTCGTACGGATGACATCACGAATAAAGCGATTGGAGGGATTTATTTTGAGACGTTCTGTACACCAGCGAAATTTACCTCTTGGCGCTGGATACCCTTTACCAATCAAACCAACCCAAAAAGTCTGTTTAGGTTCTGGCTGTAATAAATGGGTTTCAAATGGTAATCTTTGCCTTTGGGCTTCAGTTTTCATCTGTTTGAGCGAATTACGTACCCACGCAGCTACGATAGGATTTTCTACCAGTGTATCTGTAGTAATTACGTAAATTTTTTTGTGGATTTTTTCCGGTGGTAGTCCAGCGATCGCATTCCATACCAGTTGTAAAGTTGCTGTACTGTCTTTACCACCTGAATATCCCACTACCCAAGGTACATCATCTAAACAATACAATTCTTGAATTTCAGTGGTCAAAGCTTGGATATCAGCCACTAAATTTGCTACAGTAGGCGATTGCTGACCTTTATTTTCTGGTTGTTGTGCTGTACTCATGGTCTTTCTACCTCTGAAAATATCGGCGTGACTATTTCCACCCGTGTGAATGGAAATGGCTAACATACAAAAAAATTTACTTAATATAGGTACGAAAAATTTTTAAAAACCTTACTACTAATACCCAATTTTGCGGATAATTCTACTATCCTACACTATTTAGTTTTGAAAATTTAACATGACCCACTCTGACATCGCTCAGGAATACCTGGAAAGAGAACATAAGGAACAACAGGTACTATCCTTACTACTCAAAAATTTCTTAGCCAAAAAAGACCATATTTTCGTCCAGAAAACTGAGATGGGTGGTACTGAGGCTTATGTTGGTTCTGTCACCCTAGAATGGTTTGCGGGTCGCGTTCACTTTGCATCTGGTTTACCCTTACTTCAGAAAAAGTACAATCCACAAACTGGTAATGTAGTTGACGCAGACAGCATTGACGAAATTCAGCAACGTCCCCTTGACTGGTCACGACAAGCGCCCCTAGTACAGTACTTAGCAGCGCGGAAAAGTCACAAATTCCCACCTGTTCTCGTGGTGATTAATCAACCCTGGGTGGATAATCCCAAAGCTCCTGAGTGGGATAGTCAGGGAATAGCTTTAAAATCTACCACTGATTTTACCCCTTTGGATCAAGACGGTAAAGTGGGTCTGCTGAATATTTCTGAGGATGATGTGAATATTTATGCTTTAGATGGTCAACACCGCCTGATGGGTGTGCAGGGTTTGATGGAGTTAATCAAAACCAGCAAACTTCAGCGCTATAAGAAGGATAAAACTGCTGATGATAATTCGATCACAGTCAGTGATTTGATAGAAAAGTACCAAGTAGACCTTGACGAGTTACAAAGTTTACCCAAAGAAAAAATTGGCATTGAGTTCATCTGTGCAGTTGCGTCTGGGGAAACTCGCACCCAGGCGCGGCGCAGAGTGAGATCGATTTTTGTTCATGTTAACTTGATGGCTGCACCTTTAACTAAAGGTCAATTAGCACAGCTAAATGAGGATGATGGTTTTTCTATTGTGGCCAGAAAAATCGCTGTTACTCATCCGCTTCTCGAACAACGACAAGATCGCAATCCTCGCGTTAATTGGAATAGTGGGACAGTGGCATCTAATTCTACTGTTTTAACCACCCTGCAAGCTCTCCATGATATGTGTGAGCGATATTTGGGGCAAAAGTTCCCTCACTGGAAACCTGCGGAAAAAGGCTTAATTCCTATGCGACCCGAGGATGACGAACTTGAGCAGGGAATTGAGGAATTCCGCCAGCTATTTGATTATTTAGCAACCCTTCCCAGTTATAAGCTGCTGGATGAAGAAGACACCCCCACTTTGCGACGCTTTAGTTTTGAAAAGGATGGAGGTGACGGAAATATGCTTTTCCGTCCTGTAGCTCAAGTGGCTTTAGCTCAAGCTTTGGGAATTTTGGTTTTTCAAAAGGGTTTCTCACTGGAGGATATCTTTAAAAAGCTGCGGAAATTCGACCGACAAGGCGGCTTGAGTGGTATGGAGTATCCACAATCGTTATGGTATGGTGTTTTGTATGACCCCAATAAAAAGCGGGTGCAGGTTTCAGGACGGGAATTAGCAGCCAAGTTACTCATTTATATTTTGGGTGGAGTTCAGGAGCAGATGGAACGAGCTGAACTGCGCAGGGCTTTGGCTGATGCGAGAACTGTAGAAAATAAAACCATAGGCTTTGATGGTAAGTTGGTTGAACCTAAGCAAGTAGGACTACCAATTATTTTATAAGTAGCAGAGTTAGCAAGGTTATGGTCATCAAAAAAGAAATTTGCTTAAATCAAATTCCTCTTCTTCTTCCCCGTAATTGCTTCTTTCATAAGTTAAAAATAATAAAATGCGCTCTGAATAATCCACTGCTCCCCTTAACTCTTGTTCTAATATCTCCAGTCCCCCATTAGCATATTCTTCAAAAATATGGTTACGTTGCTTATCATATTCTTCTTCATGGGGAGATAATACTTTAATGTGCTGAGTTTCAGTTACTCCCAATAATTTAATCACTATGTCAGTTCCCACTGAAGCAAAATATTCTAACCTAATAGGTGATGGTTCCCTTTTGGCAATTTCCCCCAAAGGGACACGCTTTTTATGCTTTGCACCCAAAGCTGCTGCAAATACGATGACATCAGCAAAAGTGGAAAACGGTCCTGTTCCGCCCTCTGAAGATGTTAAATCCTTAACTAACTGAGCCTTGTCTTTAGCAACCCTGATTCTACCAGTTTCAACCATTATCCTTAAAATCACTATTTTATACTAAAACAGCTGGCGATCGCCTTTTTTCTCTTATCCTGCATCATTCACACGACAGTTAATTACGAACTACTTCCATAATTTCGGTATACTCAAAATCATTGGGACTTTGCCTGATTAAAGAATATCTTTCTTTACCTAACTGAATATAATCTTGCTCACAATCTGGTTTAGAAGAATAATAATTCAGCACATATTCTCTCCCAATCATCTCCGTCATTTCCTCTTCCACCTCACCCCGCCATTGAGTCTTAGTTACTAACACAATTAACTGATTAGCTAATTCAGGAATTTTCGCTGCTATACGTCTACGTGAGGTTTCATCCAAACTACCAAAGGGCGAATCCATGACTATGGGAAAAGTACTACTATCAGGAAGCATCATCATTTTGCGCTTTTGACTCCATTCCCTCACCTTATCCATAATACTAGTAATAAAAGATAAACTGAGAATTTGGTTTTCCCCAGTGGAAGATGCAACTGGTGCTTCTATACCCGCAGTATATTCTACTAAAGTCAATTCATATTTTTCGCTAATTTTGGGAGTATATGGTTTGACTGAAAGCAGATTGAATATCTCTTGTACTCGCTTTTCCAGTTGCAGACGAAATTGTTTTTCTTGCCGATTTTTAACTTCTGTTAAGCGTTCAATAGCATCTTGAGTAGCATGAATGCGGCGCTGTGCTAATATTTGTTTTGCTTCATTTAGTTGCTGTTTAGATATTTGTTTAGCTAAAGCATCAAGTTCTGTTTTTAATTGGATAAGTTGCTGCTGATTTGCACCCTGTTCTCTATTTAATTCATCAATATTAAGTTCTATTTCGTCTAAACGTTTTTGCAAGCTGCTAATTTCCTCATTAGTATCTTTTCTGAGTTTATCTTGAATATTATCTAACTCATTCTCCACTTGAGATATTGTGTCCCTTAACTGTTTAATCCTGGCTTGTTCTTTATCAACTTCTTCCCAAAAAGCCGCTGCTTGTTTATCGATTTCATCTACTTGAACAGCCATACGAATTGCTGTTTCTTCCACTACTGAAGAACCTGCTTTAACTAACCAGGTTTGAATATGTTTATGATGAGCAGTACCAATGCTTAAGTCAGCACCACAAATACAGCGTTCAGATTTTAATAAGTCATTCAGAAATTCCCGCGAAATACCCGACTTTAACTCACCTCTCTGCTTTAAATCATCAATAATTTTCCGAAATTGAGATGTAGTATCCGAAAGCATGACTGTATAACCCCGTGCTGAAATTATCTTTTTCAGGGCTTCTTTATTTTTCTTAAATGCTTCCTGGTTTTCTGCTTTCTGTAATTCTAAACTTTTCCATCTGTCTTGCAATTCTTTAGCAGCAACAAGTTCTAGCAAGCGGTTACTTGTCTCTTTCTTCAAAGTGTGTTGATATTCTAATTCTTTTTTAATTTCTGTTTGTCTGTTGGTGATGCGTTCACTCTCTTGTTCTATCTTCTCTTGCTGTCTGAGTAGCTGTTTCGTTTCTGCATTACCAATCGCTTTTAGTTCATTTTCCAAACTTTTTTTAGCTTCTCCTAGGTGTCTAATGGAACGGTTAATCACCTCCACACCCAAGAAAATTTTAGTCGCTTCGGCAATTTCGGCTTTTTTATCACATCGCACTATTTCCTCTATGCGTTCACCGTCAAAGAAAAAATACTGATGTAAACTTGCAGGTAAAATCTGATTAATGATATTATCGGGGTTTTGGTTTGGGATATACCATTGACCATCATCCTCACATACCCACATCCGTAACTCAGTTTTACTCGCTTCAAAGTCAATATCATTTTTATAAACTCGACAGGAACGTTTAACTCGATAGCGTTTACCTTCATGTTCCCAGGCCACTTCTACCCAACATTCCACAGCTTGACCTTTTTGAGCTTCGGCTATTGAGCGTTTATTAACTAGTTGTTCTGTGGAAGCAAAAGCAGCAGTAAATTTTTCATATAACACCCAAGTAAATGCATTGAGTAGACTCGTCTTTCCAGAACCATTATTTCCATGAATAATTGTGGTGTTACGATTATCTCCTACTGCAAGCAGTATTTCTGGTGTTGTGCCATAAAAGGAGCGAAAGTTGCACAGTTTAATTGAAGTCAGCTTCATCGCACCTCTTCCTTCACAATATCCAATATCTCTTCATTTATATGGCTATTGCTTTTCTTATCTAGTCTCCCTTTTTCTAACTTCCATACTCGCTCAATAATTTGTCGCACTTCTGGCGGTGCGCTGGTAATTGGTTCCTGCACATCCTCGATATTTGACTCTGAACGCATTTGAGATTTTCAATAGGTTTTTTATATTCTATCTACCTGATTATATTTATCTTTTTGTTGTATTGCGAATTGATGGCGGAAAAAGGTTGATTTTCACAATTGTTTCTGCTAAAATTAGGTTAGATTTTCATCATAATGGGGTATTATGAAAATTTTTATTTGCAGTCACAACCGATTATAATTAACCTTATGATCATCTTCCCATATTACGCCCCATTTATTCCCCAACTTA
>NZ_JANQDF010000113.1:0-8942 GCF_029891675.1 Anabaenopsis tanganyikae CS-531 | reverse complement strand
CTAGGAGGGTGGGGATCATGAGTACGCCGAACCAACCGATGTAAATCCGGTTATCGGTGCTGGTGATCCACTCGCAGAAGCGATCCCATACGTTGGCGCTTTGGCGCTGTTGTAAGGTTGTGGTCATTTGTTTATGATTGCAATGTATTTTTGTAACCAATTAGACGGTTTTTTTATCCGTCCGTTCTAATAAACTTAACATGTATTTACTTTTAGTGAAATATAAATTTTCTGATTTAATTAGCTGCAAGTATTAGATTTACTTATCAATACCTTGATCAATCAACCCCCTCCCTAACATTTTTGTTACTTTGTGGGCTGCCCAAATCCGATAACATACACACAACACACACATATGATCAAGTCTTTTTCATGCTTAATGAAGTACACAAAAATTTGTTCCTTAATACCTGTTTGCAAAAAACTAAAAAACTTTGTATTTCACGAGCATGGGAAATGCTATATCACCACAAATGCTCAGATACCACTAAGAGAAGCAGTAGAATAGATTAGGATTAGACCTAAAGACCTTCAGAAACTACGCCGAGAATGGAAAAATCGAAAGCATCAAAACCGAGGGAGGACAGGGACTATTTAATTAATCTTGAATCCTACTCACGTGGTGCAACTAGACCTACCATTAGAGGTAGGGGAGTGTCAATCAGCCAACAACTAAGAATTAGCAATGACTTCTACTAACCAAAAATCTTCAGAGAATATCGGATTTAATCTGCCTTTGTTGAGCATTCCCCCATCTTTTCTTTTACAAATAGGTACAGCGTCTGTACTACTGCTCCTCACCGCAGAAAAAGCCACAGTGAAAGCCCTAGAATCTATAGGCGAAGCTAGTGAAGAATTGTTTCGCGGCGATCGCCTGCCAATTCTCCCTTTTCCAGTTAACAACAGTTGGGATACAAGCACCAGAGGTAGACAAACAGATTAAAAAATATATTTAGAAGCTAAAATCCTCAAGGTTTTTCCCTGAGAATTAATTTCGTCTATGGGATGTAAGTCTATAGGATGTAAACAGTAATCAGCTTGACAAGAGCAGTAATTATGAGTTCTATTTTATACAGTTTGTCTCAAGGGGTAAATTTTTACCCTACCTCAGAGTTATTTTTGCGCCATCGGTTGCAAGTGGTAGAAGAATTGTGGGAATCAGTACTCCGACAGGAATGTGGTCAAACAATGGTGGAACTATTGCGACAATTGCGGGGCTTATGTTCGCCGGAAGGACAAGCCACAAATGACCAGGCCGCATCTGCTGTGAAGTTGATTGAACAACTGAATATCAATGAGGCGATTCGAGCCGCTCGGGCTTTTGCATTGTATTTCCAGTTGATTAACATCATAGAGCAGGAATATGAACAGCGGCAGCAATTAACTCGCTATTCACCAGGGGAAGGAGAAACAGTTCAGGAAGGGACTTTATCCCACACTGCCTATTCTTCTAACCATCAAGAAGATGATGCCTTGATTGTTAACCAAGAAAAAGAAATTTGTACACAGACAATTAGTCTATTCTCTACAACAACTTGGGTAAATAAATCAACTAATAAAGAAAAAGGTACATTTGCTACTTTGTTTCCCCATTTATTTAGGCTAAATGTGCCACCCCAGCAAATTCAACGCCTGATTTCACAGTTGGATGTGCGTTTAGTGTTCACAGCCCACCCAACTGAAATAGTTCGTCACACCATCCGCGATAAGCAAAGGCGGGTAGTCAACCTGCTGCAAAAACTAGATGCGGTAGAAAATCGCAATGAAGGGACAGTAGGCGGATATCCATGGGAAGGGGCGGATTTGCGAGAACAATTACTCGAAGAAATTCGCCTGTGGTGGCGCACAGATGAACTCCACCAGTTTAAACCGACGGTACTCGATGAAGTAGATTATGCCTTACACTACTTCCAAGAGGTGTTATTTGATGGCATTCCTCAACTCTATAAGCGGTTAAAATATGCATTGGGTAAGACTTTTAATTGGCTAGAACCGCCCCATAAAAACTTCTGCTCTTTTGGCTCTTGGGTGGGTTCAGATCGAGATGGTAACCCATCGGTAACACCAGAAATCACTTGGCAAACAGCTTGTTATCAGCGCCAAATGGTTTTGGAAAGATATATTAAATCAGTCAAACAGCTCATTGAATTATTGAGTGTGTCAATGCACTGGAGCGATGTCTTACCAGACTTGCTCGAATCTTTGGAGATAGACCAGTCCCAGTTAAGTGATGTGTACGATGCACTGGCTTTGCGATATCGCCAAGAACCTTATCGGTTAAAGCTGGCTTATGTGCTCAGACGGTTGGAAAATACTCGCGATCGCAATTTATCTTTGTATAACCGAGAAATATCACCCAGTATAGGCGTGAAAGTTGACCATAACCTGAGTGGGGGAGTCCTAGGAGAAGAAGCCCCCATGTATCGTTCCGGGTCAGAGTTTTTAGCAGAATTGCGGTTAATTGCACGTAATTTAACCGAAACTGGTTTAAGCTGTGGGGAATTAGAAACTCTCATCTGTCAAGTAGAAATTTTTGACTTTAACTTAACTCAGTTGGATATCCGCCAAGAATCCACCAGACATTCTGATGCTTTAAATGAGATTCTGGAATATCTGCAAATACTACCCCAACCCTATAACGAACTATCCGAAGAACAGCGAGTTGCTTGGCTCACAGGGGAACTACAAACCCGCAGGCCGCTAATTCCGTCAGAATTGCCATTTTCGGCAAAAACTAACGATGTCATTGAAACTTTCCGGATATTGCGATCGCTACAGCAAGAGTTTGGTGTCAACATCTGCCAAACATACATTATCAGTATGTGTCGGCAAGTGAGCGATGTCTTGGAAGTGTTACTATTAGCCAAAGAATCCCGACTGTTTGACCCCGCCATCGCCGTGGGAACCATTCAAGTTGTCCCCTTATTCGAGACAGTCGAAGACTTACAACGCTCCAGAAGCGTCATGCGACAGTTATTTGAATTGCCATTATATCGAGCTTTATTAGCCGGTGGCTATGAAGCAGTTAAAGCTAGTCAAGAAAACGGCTCATCATTACCCATCCCCACCACAGCTTCCCCCCTCACTCCCAATTTACAGGAAGTCATGCTAGGGTATTCTGACAGCAATAAAGATTCTGGTTTTTTAAGTAGTAACTGGGAAATCCATAAAGCCCAAAAATCACTCCAGAAAATTGCTGAAGGATACGGTGTAAATTTGCGAATATTCCACGGGCGGGGTGGTTCCGTGGGAAGGGGAGGGGGACCAGCTTACGAGGCGATTTTGGCTCAACCGGGACTCAGTATCAATGGGCGCATTAAGATTACTGAACAGGGGGAAGTATTAGCTTCTAAATACTCCTTGCTAGACTTAGCTATGTACAACTTGGAAACTATTACCACTGCGGTAATTGAAGCTAGTTTACTACGAACAGGGTTTGATGATATCGAACCTTGGAATGAGATTATGGAAGAATTAGCCGGGCGATCGCGTCAACATTACCGCCAGTTGATTTACGAGCAACCGGATTTTATCGACTTTTTCCACCAAGTTACCCCCATTGAAGAAATTAGCCAGTTACAAATTAGCTCCCGTCCAGCGCGGCGACCATCAGGAAAAAAAGACCTCAGCAGTTTACGCGCCATTCCCTGGGTATTTAGCTGGACACAAACCCGTTTCTTATTGCCTTCTTGGTATGGTATTGGTACAGCTTTACAGGGATTCCTCAATGAAGAACCCGAAGAACATCTGAAATTACTACGCTACTTTTATCTCAAGTGGCCTTTCTTCAAAATGGTGATTTCCAAAGCAGAAATGACCCTGGCCAAAGTAGATATGCAAATGGCCCATCACTACGTGGAAGAATTAGCTAATCCTGAAGATAAAGCCAGACTAGAAAAAGTATTCGAGCAAATTGCCAACGAATTCTATCTCACTAGAGATTTAGTGCTGAAAATCACTGGACATACTCGGCTCTTGGATGGCGATCCTGTCTTGCAGCGTTCAGTACAGTTACGTAATGGTACGATTTTACCTTTAGGTTTCATCCAAGTTTCCCTACTCAAACGCTTGCGTGAATCACGTAACCTAACTGCTACATCTGGTGTGATTAATTCTAGGTACAGCAAAGGCGAGTTACTCAGAGGCGCACTGTTAACTATTAATGGTATTGCCGCCGGGATGAGAAATACAGGTTGATCAAAGAACACCAAAAACTGTAGGGTGGGTTAGGGTAGCGTAACCCACCATTGCCAGAACTAGCATTAATCATGATGAAAAATAGATTTTTAACTTGCACATTCTTAGCTGTGACACTAGGTCTTTTGGGTGCTTACATCGGTGGACACATGACATCAATGCTACATAACCAGAACTGTCAAAACCAGTCTTGGGGCTTAAAAGTCATGTGTAATGTTTGGGTAACACCAGGAGCAACATGGCAAGGTAGTACAACTGGATTATGGATGGGTACGGTTTTGGGAGCCTTCATCGCCGGTTCGATCACACGCACAGAAAGTTAGACTTTCTACCCTAAATAGGATGACAAAGATCAACTTAGTATTGATTTTATCTAAACATTATTGTAAAATAAAATAGTAATGTGGGGCATAGGGAATATCAAGCTTGTGGACTCTGCGAATGGGAAGAAACTCCTCTAAGTAAGTTGGCTAGATGAAGCAAGAATCCCATGTGCTTTTAGCCGTGGGAGTGTGAATATGAGCAATTACCAATCTGTAAACAAATCCCACCGGAACAACCGCTCAAATAACAATGACTGGCGGTTATTTTTACGTCTATTGCCCTATGCTCGTCGCCATGGAAAACTGCTGACACTGGCAATAGTCCTACTTGTACCCATTGCATTAGCCAACGCAGTGCAACCACTGTTGATTGGACAGGTGATTTCTCTGATTCGCAATGAACCAAGTACCTATGAGTTACTCAGGAATCTCCCCTTGAGGGAAGGGTTAAATATTCTACTAATATTAATACTTATAGCGATCGCCATCCGACTGGTATTAATTGGCATTCAGGGTTATATACTACAAAAGCTGGGACAAAACATCACAGCCGCAATACGCCAGGATTTATTTCACCATGTCACATCTTTAGCAGTACGTTTTTTTGACCGTACACCCGTAGGTAAATTAATTACTCGACTCACCAGCGATGTGGAAGTATTAGGGGATGTCTTTTCCACCGGTGCCATCGGTATTGTCTCCAATGTATTCAGTATGCTGGTGATCATCGCTATTATGTTTTCCATTGAGTGGAAACTTGCTTGCTTGCTGTTGCTGATACTCCTACCCATTACTTGGTTAATTATTTACTTTCAGCAAAAGTACCGCCAAGCCAATTATAAGGTAAGGGAAGAACTTTCTAGTTTAAATTCTCAGTTACAAGAAAATATAGTTGGTATTAATGTAGTCCAGTTGTTCCGACGAGAAAAATTTAATGCCGAATTATTTCGCCACACAAATCAACGTTACATCCAGGAAATAGATAAAACCATTTTTTACGATTCCGCTGTTTCAGCAACTTTAGAATGGATAGCACTAATGGCGATCGCCGGGGTTCTGTTGTTAGGTGGTTGGTTGCTCTTAGGTGACTTCCTCACCTTCGGAATTTTAGCAGCATTTATCTTATATGCCCAGCGACTATTTGACCCTTTAAGAGATTTTGCCGAAAAATTTACCGTCATCCAAGCTGGTTTTACCGCCATTGAACGCATTATCAACATTTTAGATGAACCCATAGAAATCCGCGATACTAGTCATCCTCGCTTTTCTATATTTGATTCAACTTTTGGTTATATAGATGAAATAGTTGGTAAGATAGAACACCAAGATTTTGAAACTCCTGTACAATTGGGAGAAATTCGTTTTGAAAATGTCTGGTTTGCTTACAAAGACGATGATTATGTAATTAAAAACTTAAGTTTCGTAATTCATCCCGGCGAAAAAGTCGCATTAGTCGGTCCCACAGGTGCGGGAAAAACTTCAGTTATTCGGCTATTGTGCCGTCTTTATGAACCAACCCAAGGGCGCATTTTACTAGATGGCGTAGATATTCGGGAGCTAGCACAGGCGGACTTGCGACGCTATATGGCAGTAATTTTGCAAGAAGGCTTTTTGTTTGCTGGTGACGTTAAAAGTAACATCACTTTAGGCGACTATTATCCCCTTGAAGAAATTAAACAAGCTGCCAGTAAAACCAATATTGCTGAGTTTATTGAACAATTACCCCAAGGGTATGATACTAAACTGCGGCAACGAGGCACAAATATTTCTAGTGGTCAAAAGCAACTTTTAGCCTTCGCACGTGCCGCAATTCGTAACCCACAAATTCTAGTTTTGGATGAAGCCACCGCTAGTTTAGACGTGAATACAGAAACCTTAGTCCAAGAGGCATTAAACCAAGTTTTAGTGAGGCGTACCGCAATTATTATCGCTCACCGACTGTCCACAATTCGCAATGTAAATCGAATTTTTGTGTTGCAGCGAGGTGAATTAGTCGAAGCAGGAAGCCATGAGGAATTGTTACAAGCTGGTGGACTATATGCTACGTTACATAATTTGCAAATGCTCGGTTCTTAACTGGTGTTTTGTATAAAGGTGTGGTTTGTTAAACCCTGAGTTTTGTTGTTGAAAATTTGCCATGATTGAGAGCTTATTTTTACTAGCTGTTTGGTAGATAACAACCTCATGATTTTTGTAAATCAGCAAGCCTTAATTACTCAAAGTTGCAACTTTATTACATACAATTCTCATACTATCTACAGCATATTTGACAAATACAGAATTTTCTTTGGCATTACAAGAACCCTTGATTTCCAGTGTTCTTGTTTTGTCTTTGACAAGTTTCGCCTCGTAAATAAATAGAGAACCATGTGAGTCCTCAAAACTTAACTCGGCTAAAATTGTATTGTTATCTAAACTCTGCTGAATAATTTTCCCCCCTACTTGATAATTAAACCAATCCCACCCGTGATATAACATCAGTTCTCTTTCTAAGATTTGTAGCGCACTAGGTAGAACTCCCCAGCCTCTATATACTTTCCTGAGAGATTCTATATCACCTGTACGAGTTAAAATTGACCTCAGGGATTCCTGATTGAGAACACCATAATATCTACCATCTGGTAAATCTATTGCTGTTGGTGCAAATCGATGTCCACCAAAATGGCTAGATTTCCAAATCCTGACATGATCCCATTCCAAATCCGCAACAGTCGTCCTAGCTTGGAAATAAAAAGGACTACCATATCTAGCGCAACATTGATCATGGCTACCGTGGGTACAGACTAAAATATCTCTAGTTATACCTGTATCTATTTCATAGTCGGATATTTTTCCCCATAAATATTGTTTTACCACCCCCGCTACTTGTTCAATATGTGGTAGTTTAAACTCGTATTTTTGGTATCCATGACTCATACCCTCTTGTTTTTGATAAATCAAAAGGGTGGTGTAGTCCACTTTATGGGAATAATTATTCGCAATTAAAAGAAACCTTACGGGTAATCTAGCACAGCGGACTTCCTCTACTAGAACCTGTAAATTATTTGGTACCCATTTAGATTGAAAAGCCTCATAAGTCCAGGGTTGAGGACATTCAACTAAAATATATGTTTGATAATTTGTAGCACTACCAATAATATCTTCTCCGACTTCTCGTGCATGATCAGAACAAAAAAAAGTATTCATCGAAATTTACTCATTAGTGAATTGTATGAACAGAAGATTATGAGAAAAAACTCATGTAATTTTGGCTACGATGCTTCAACCCTGAGCAATAAACGAGAATAATCTGCATTTACTAGTAACAAGCAGGTAGGCACTTTATAGCATCATTTTTAATAAATTTCTTTCTGGTTAACAAAGTCTCTAGATTAAAGTTCACTCACCCCCGGAGAGATATTACAGCAACCTTCAAATTCATTTTGTATTCTTTTTTATTAGCTGGTTCAAAAGATTCTACTTGCTGAGTTTACCTGGTAGCTTGCGTAGCCTAGCCATACTGACTCCCAGCGCAATACTTGATATATATCAAGGCTGGAAAAGGCTTGAAACCCATAGCTGGCGTGGCGTAGCCATAAAAATCCTGTTGTTTGCCTGTTTTTATCCAGAAAAAATACCCACCTATTCCCGGATTCCATGAGACTACTTGCTTTTAATATATCAAAATCTTAACCTATATTGCTAAATATTCTCAATAATTTTCTAAAAAAAGATAAAATGTGATCCTTGGTTGCATTCAAAACCAATATCAGGATGATTTGTGATACATGGGTTTGATTTTCTTTATCCTTGAGATATATTCACATTTTTTTTCAACTAAAGACCTGATTTTAAGTGTAATAACGGCAAAATGCCCGCATTTTTTGCTGTTGGCAATTTTGTTTGATTCTTGATTTTTTATTCATTAATCCAATTATACCTGATCGAGTTGTAATTCAAGCCAAACCAAACATTATAACTATCGGAACTTTCAATCTTATACATAGATTATTCTAATATTCAATCAGTACATAAATTATCAGATAGTTATAAAGCCTTTTTCAGTCTCATGAAGTACACACCAATTCCCTATTCCCTATTCCCTCAAACTAAAAAAAATTGTACCTCACGAGCATGGGAAAAGCTATATATGAGGGAGTTTTTGACAGTTAGTTCAAGCTAATGTCGCAATTTTGTTTCAATTCCCAGGTAAACAATGTTGGTAGCTATTCAACCACCAAAGGCGCAATGATGATGCGTTACTATGAAATCCGTAACGCACCCTACAATAGTTAATTTTTTTGGTTCTTCAGTACCTAATATGCTAAATTGTTTTGATAAAATCCGAAAAGGCTTACCGTATAAGGGAAATAATGTTGGTTATTGAAGAAAATGCCTGAATATTCCTTCTTAATCTCTGTTCGGTGTGTTCCCTGTTCCCTG
>NZ_JANQDF010000112.1:0-22375 GCF_029891675.1 Anabaenopsis tanganyikae CS-531 | reverse complement strand
AAATCAAGCATAATTTGCTGTCTAATTATTTAATACAGCAACTCAAACGCCCAAGTATTCCTATGTGCTTGGTTTAATTGAAATTGTCCCGTGGCGCGGCTCCCTCCGCTCCCTATTTGTGCCAGTTGCGTAAGTCCTGGTTAGGTATCTTGCGCCCCTAGCTGTTTCGTTTTTTGTGGCAATTTTAATAGTCTCTGTAGTAATTGTGGGTACACCTACTTTAACCACTTTTGCTGCATCATCTCCAGATGTACTAGGCGATCGCTTTTCAAAGATATGCCAATTAGTGACTAAAACCTTACCTTGTCTGAGTTTATCCATCAGGTTAGATGGTACAAGGTCACGGGTGCGATATAGGCTAGCTTCTGCGTTGTTGGGGTTTAATTCCTGAAGTCTGGCCTTGATGGTGACGTTAGGACAAACTATCAAGATAATATCTGAAAAGCGGGAATCAGAGCGATAATTAACTTTATTGAGAATTGACCAAGCTGCTAACATTCCCATGACGGTAGTTTTACCTGAACCAGTGGCCATTTTACAAGCATAACGGGTAAAAGCTTTGAGTGCGGTGTCAATGGGTTCATCTAAGGGTATATAAATACCTTGAAGAAAATCAGCCCTTGCTTCTCTCAAAAAAATGAGAGTTTCTACCGCTTCCTTTTGGGCGAAGAATAACCTTTTTTCCCTTCCGTCTCTGTTCCAATACTCTAATAGTTCTAAGGTGGTGCGGGTAACTCCTGGGTAGCGTTGCTGTCTCCAATTTTTAACCCTTGTCCTAATTTGATTAACTAAGACCATTTCAAAACCAGGAGCAAATTCATCAGCAGGGGAAGGCTTAAGAACTTTTCCTAAATTCCAATCTATATCACCTTCACGGGGAGGGTAAACAATAGCAGAGCGACGGCCTTGTTTTAACTGGGGTTCTTCACCTTCTCTGATAAACCAGTAGCGTAATGGTTCATCAAAGGGAGAATTGAGAATTGGTTCATTGACTTCAGAGGACATGAATTTAACATCCCAAGGATCGTGTTAGTTTTTTTAGTTTTAGAGGATGTTTAGTAAGTTATGATTAGTGTATCAAATATTGTTTCACCCCACCCTAACCCTCCCCTTGTAAGGGGAGGGGACTGGATTTAATGAATTAAATGGTGTAAAGATGTGATGAAAATTACGGATGAAAACTTATCAAACAACCTCTTATGAAAAGGAAAAAAGGGAACACAACAAACAGCGAAAGGTTTTAATTGTTTTAATTTAATTTATTCATCTTTATTTTTTCCTATTAGACTAGCCAATCCAAATAAAGATGGTCCTGTAAAAAAACTCAATCCAATTGCGGCATTTCCTATGCGATTATAAAAAACTTCATCGATAGTTTGACCACCAAAAGGTTTTGATGAAGATACACTTGCAATTGACCCCATTTGCAATCCCGATGTAAACAAAAGCAAACTAGATAAAGTGCCACAAAGGTAAAGAAAAATTTTCATGATTCTTGCTGTTATTCCAATTATTTTAACTCTCTAACCACCAATAACTCATTACCACGGTCATCAATCACTTTTACCGCAATTTGTTTATGTTCCCCATCTGCAAAAGGTGCGCTGGTAGTTCCTGCTAGGTGTTCCCAAACAGAATCTTCATAACTACCTTTTAAGCCTTTCTTGATGCTATCCCACGCACTTGTCCGGGGGAAAAATGCTTGACGGACATAGAAACATAAACCATTGTAATTTGTATCTAAAAACCACGCTGGTACGTTCTTACCTTGTCGGTGGTCAACGTCCATTGTTACTGGGTCAAAGACATCTAACCCTAATAATTCCACTTGGTATTTACCCTCCTGATTTTGTGTAATTTCAATTTCTGGTAAACCGCAGACGCTAAATATTTGGGAACTTCTCATATTTTTGAGTAGGTCACCCATCAGTAAATCTGGTGTAGCTTGAATATAGGTTGCGGGTATACCTATTGCTGCTTGACAATTTTCTACTAATTGACGAGCGTTGGGAGTGATAGCAAACCCAATTACATAAAAATGAATGTAATTCTTGAGTTGGGCTTCTTCTGCTGATTTAAATACCGCTCTTTCTGAAATTGCGCCGTTTTCCGGTCCAAACAAAAAAGCTACTGGTTTATCATCTACCATTGCTTCAGCAGAGAGATTTTGACTTCTAGCTGGTTGTCTAACACTGGTAAAGGTAACAGTTTTATTATCTGGTAAATGCAGTTTTGGAGACCTACGCAACACCTCTAACATCCGGTCAGTAAAAGAAGCTGTAGTATTAGTTTCCCCTGCTTCTGTTGCTGGTACTCCCTGATCTTCCATATCCGCTGGTGGGGGGATAGTTCCCTCAATGGTAAAGGGACTGGAGACCCGCACGGTGTTTTTATCTTCTTCGGGACGGTCAACTAAAATTTCTTCTTGAGGTGGTTCATTATTAGCAATACTCTTGAGGGTGATATGTGGGACAATTCCCCCAATTTCTTCGCCTTTACTGTTCCGTTTGCGTTTGTAGATAAACCCCCCTGCGGGTGAATTACCATCTTGGAGTTGATACCAGGGGAAGGTTGCAGTTAGGAGACGTTGACGAGCTAAAGCTAGGGGTACACGACTCACATCGCAGGTGATCCACCGTCTTCCCCATTGTTCAGCGACGTAAGCAGTAGTACCGCTTCCGCAGGTGGGATCTAGTACAAGGTCACCGGGGTCGGTGGTCATGAGGAGACAGCGTTGGATAGTCTTTGTTGTTGTTTGAACTACATAGTTTTTTCCTATTAGTTCCATTGTATCATCCCATACGTGAGATATTTCTTCTAAAGGAAAATCGCTATGATAAACAACAAATTTTAAAGTATTTTCAGATGCATAAATTCTCTTTTCTCTTGCTAAATTATCAAGTCCTTTTTGTGTTGTTTTCCAGCATCTATTTTTTCCCGGATGATAATTTTTTCCATTAAATTCATAATCAAATGTTGTTGATTGAGAAAAAGCACCAGAAACTAAAGGTCTATAAGTTAGCAATTTTGCTTTGTCGGGGATTATCATATTTTTTTTAATATCAATAACAGAGCCATCAGGTAATTCACATTTATCAAAATAAGTATCTGAACCTGAAGGTTTGTTAAAAAAAATTCTTTTGAATTTAGTATTATTTGAATCTTTGCTATACCAAAGCAAATAATCACAAGTTGTCTTTAAGTATTTGCTTGTAAATCCACTACCTGTTTTAAAAGTAATCAAACTAACAAAATTCTCTCTTCCAAAAACCTCATCCATCAATTCCCTGACATGATGGACATTCTCATCACTAATCTGGACAAAAATACTACCGCTATCAGTCAACAACTCCCTAGCCAATAACAACCTATCTCTTAAATAAGTCAAGTAACTATGTAACCCTAATTCCCAGGTATCGCGATAAGCTTGAACCATTTCCGGTTCACGGGTGAAGTCATCATCATCATTATGTTTAACATCCCGCTTTCTGACAAAAGGCTGAAAATTGCTCCCAAACTTGATACCATAGGGCGGGTCCATATAAATCATCTGTACTTGACCCCCCAAACCCTCATACTGTAATAGTGAGTTCATTACTATTAGGGAGTCACCTAAAATCATCCGGTTTACCCAGTCCCCCTGATATTCATAGGCTTTGAGGATTTGGTCAGTAATAGACCATTGGGGGTCACTGAATAAATCAAATAAAGGTAAATTGTTAGTACCTATTTTATGAGTTCTCAGGGTTTCAATAATTGCTCTGGTTGATATACGTTCATGGATAAATAAAGGTAATGTTGGTACATCAAAAGATAACCGTTCAGCTTTACCAGTCCAGTTGAGGAAAGGTTGACTCATGGATTTGAGTTTATCCAATGACTCTTGAGCTTTATATAGTTGTTGTGTCAGCTGTTCTTTGATTTCCTTGACTGTTTTTTTACCTTCAGGATCTAAACTAGATTCAATATGATTTAACTTCTCTAACTGTACTGAAAGTTCAGTTAAGTAATTACTAATAGTATTTATTTCTGCTTCTGCTTGTTCTCTAGTGGGGTTATCATCCCATTCCAAGGAAGGTGACAAAGAGGAATCATAGCGATAGGTTACTGGTGGCTTTTTTTTCTGAAAGTGAGACTCAGTACCAATATCTGGCCTTAAAGGATGCTCATGAGAGTGAGCGTAAGTTTTAGCTTCTTTTGATTTCCCGCTTTGTTGCTGTTTGGGCATAATAAATACTAAGAGCAATGTGTTATAACAGTAACTGTTACTATTGAGGTAGTTACTTATTTAATAAATCTTTACTCCATACCGCTCATATCATTTACCGTCATCAAGCCTAAATGATATAGGTGAGGATCTATTCCTTGGATATAAGTAAATTATATTTTGTTGTATTTTATACGTAAGTTTTTGACGATGAAAGTGAGCAATTTTTAGATATTTTGGGATTTTATCCAGTAATTTCAACTTTTGTATCATACTAACATTTTTGCACTGTGGCAATAATGTTTACTTTAAAAACCTTTACATCTATCTTTAGATAGATTTAGGGGAGCAAGGGGAGGGGTGATGGGGAATCGGTATATAATTGACGTAAAAGAATCAAGTACAATGCAAACTAAAACAATTTCCGTTTATTTACCATCTTATTTAGTGGAGTTTGTGGAAAATTACAAATTAACTAAATACTGTAAATCTCGTTCACACGTAATTCAATTAGCTATAAAGCTATTGCGTTCTCAAGAATTAGACCGAGGTTACCGAGCAGCAGGGGAGGAAGTGGATCTAGAATGGGATTTAACCGTAGGAGATGGACTTAGTGATGAAACGTGGTGAAATATACTTTGCAAATCTTAGTCCCACACAGGGGTCAGATGTGGATAAACGCAGTCTTGTACTCGTTGTTAGCAATGATATTAATAATAATGCTTCTACCACGGTAACGATTTTACCGATTAAATCTAATACCAATCGTTTACATCTTTTTGAGGTTTTATTAGGTCAAATAGATTGCGGTCTATCTGAATCTTTTAAGGTGCAAGTGCAACAAATTCGGACAATTTCTAAACAGCGGATTTCAGGAGATGTGGTAAAATGTTTGGATAGAGAGTCGATGGATTTGGTCAATGATGCTATGAAGTTACACTTAGCTCTTGAGTAGCAGATAGTCACATTGACTTTGCTGATTGAAAGAGGCGATAGGGAAGCTATCGCAGAAAATTACCAGTTTCCCTATTTCCGGGGGTGAGATGTGGGAACAGTCCACCAAGCTAAACCATAGGGTTGGGTGGCTTGATGGAACCGTTCACGAAAGTGGACACGGATTTTATAATTACCAGTAGTGGGAACTGGGCAAAAAATATGCTCTACACTGTCAATTTCACTGACTGAGGCGCAAATAACCCCAGGATCTGTATTTTGACTATCCTCTGGGATTAAATAGAGGTCAAGGTTATTCAAACCGCGATCGCTGAAACTTTCACCCACATCATATTTATTGTTTTTATTAGTATCATTGAGTTCCACCAAGCGATTCCAACTCAGAGTAATACTCACAAAGCTGCTTTGTCTTAAAGGTCTTCCCAGTGGGTAATCAACAGTATCTCCCCCATCCACAGAGCCATAATCCCAACCAACAGCAGGTACTGTACTTGATGGTGGCCATTGACCGGCGCTAAATTGCTGATAAGCGCGAAAAGTATTTAAATGACCGGTTCCCATTTGAGGATCTAAAGGAATTTGAGGATCATCATAAGCGTCGGAATCCAGCCAATTTTGATTTTGTTTATCAATCAGAGTCCGAGTCATACCCAGATGTAAGCCATTACCCTGGTCTTGAATTTTATCGGCTGAATTTAATAATACAGCCTTCATAACCTCGTGACGGCGAGCATCAATAGTCCAATTAGATTTTTTTGCGCGTATTTGTCGGTCACCCAATTCCTGCAACAAAGCTACACTAGCTGTTACCTGGGGAGCCGCAAAACTTGTACCTGTAACCTTATTTAACCTACCATCTGGATTCAAGATGGGAATATTGCTTCCCGGAGCTACCAAACCGATAGAAGCACGACCATCAATATTAAACTCCTTACCAGCTAACCGATTGCTAGATCCCTGGTTACCAGCTACCAGATTGGAAACATCAACCTTATTAAAAATACCCCCCCTGGCAGATGAAAAGGCAACGTTAATCCCATTAAAGTTATCTGTAGGAATAGAAATTCCTCCTCTGCCTTGATTACCGGCGATGGCATACAAAACATTATGAACACGACTAGACCAGTCAAGACATAAAGTTAGTAAGGCGTTACCATCTAAAACAGCATCAGGACGGGGATCACGGGCTAGAGGTTCACCAAAACTAAAATTAATAGCGCGGACATCCTGGCCATTTTGCTGGGCGATGTGTTGTGCTGTTAAGCACTGTTCTGGCTGTCCCATATTTCTAGTGGAACCCACCCCAGAAGAATATAATTGCGCCTGTGGCGCTACTCCTGGTAGAGCTTTGTCTTGACTAACCATTACCCCCGCAACATTGTAGGCGTGGGAGTCAACACCAGTGTTAGACTTCGCTGGGGAATCGCGTAAAAATACTCCTGCTAATGATATGGCAGAATTTTCAGACACGGCTTTATCCCAGCCAAATATACCAGGACGTCCAATTTCAACCTGACCAATAGCAATTTTGCGCCCAAGTAGATTATAAGGAGGTTTATGTAATTTCAGGGCATCAATGCCATGAGAGCTTAAAGTGCTTTGTAAAGCTGAAGCCAGTACAGGCGCACTCACAAAAGAAGCACTCAGTCCCCAAATCATCCACCTTAGTTTTCTGCCCATTGTTTAATACTGATTAACTTAATGCTGATTAACTCTTTGTGACTATTGAACCCAATAAACCTTTCTGAGCGTCCCTGTTTAGTAATTGTCGAATATATTATTTATAGTCCAGAATTCACAGCGTGGAAGGAAATTAATCTATAAGCGTTTGGTCAAATTTTGTTAAAATGCTTACAGAAGAGAACGCTTTAAAACCCACGAACCATGACCCAAAAACCATCTCAAAAGCCCATTGTGATATCTCCATCCATCTTATCAGCCGATTTTAGTCGTCTGGGCGACGAAATTAGGGCTGTAGATGCTGCTGGCGCCGATTGGATTCATGTTGATGTCATGGACGGTCGCTTTGTACCTAACATTACCATAGGTCCTCTGGTTGTGGAGGCGATTCGCCCGGTAACAACCAAACCCCTGGATGTCCACTTGATGATTGTGGAACCGGAGAAATATGTGGAAGATTTTGCCAAAGCAGGGGCTGATATTATTTCTGTACATTGTGAGCATAATGCTTCGCCCCATCTGCACCGGACTTTGGGACAAATCAGAGAACTAGGGAAGCAAGCAGGAGTTGTACTGAACCCAGGAACGCCTCTAGAGCTAATTGAAAATGTTCTAGACCTGTGTGATTTGGTACTAATCATGAGCGTTAACCCCGGCTTTGGTGGTCAAAGCTTTATCCCCACTGTATTACCTAAAATTCGCAAATTGCGCCAAATTTGTGATGAACGTGGTCTTGACCCCTGGATTGAGGTAGATGGGGGACTGAAGGCTAATAATACTTGGCAAGTTTTGGAAGCGGGAGCCAATGCTATTGTGGCTGGTTCAGCTGTATTTAAAGCCAGTGATTACGCCGAAGCTGTGTCATCTATTCGTAACAGTAAGCGTCCTGAGCCACAATTGGCAAAGGTTTAAGTTTACCTGATGTGAATTACATCTCCCGAATTGAATTTGGGAGATTTTATTGCCTTTTTCAGGCTCATGAAGTACACACCAATTCCCTATTCCCTATTCCCTGTTCCCTGTTCCGGTGTTCCCTGTTCCGGTGTTCCCTCAAACTAAAAAAAATTGTACCTCACGAGCATGGTAAATGCTATATTATTTGCGACCACCCAACCACTTAGCCGCAGCAATACCAATGAGTCCGGCGACAATGGGATTACTAAGAAACTTCATAATAGCCGGTTGTTCGGCTAACACGTCGCGGAAAATATCAGGGTGGTTGTGATAGGCGAAGGATGCAATTTTACTCACATCATCAGCAGTCATGCGGTTAGGGTTACGAGTGGAAAGATTTAACTGTTGTTCTAACCGTTTGTCGTCTAAACCTCTGGATTTAAATTCTTTAAAAAACTCTCTAGCGACATCATCCCGTTCATTGGGTTTGATTTGGGCGATCGCCTGTTGTAATTCTGGCTCCATTTGGCTAGAAGGGATTGTTTGGGTATTGATAGACTTACCAAACAGCTGACGACGTTGGTTAGGTGTAGTCCGCTGGGCAAAATCATCAAAGTTATCATAGGAAACATCATCAAGAGATTCTACATTTCCTTCAGACAAATCTTTGAGAATTTGTTTTCTGTAATCTTCGCTACTTGTCACCTGACTTACTCCTGATTTAATGATTCAATTAGCTATACTGAATTTGATTGGTCGCCCTGTTATACTGTGTGGTCAAAATTAAGCGTTTATCTGGGCCATAGACAAAAACAGTTAAGTTTTGATCGGGGAAGTTTTTCCGAAAACCTTGAACTAAAGATTTTGCTAAAGGTTGCACTTCCTGGGGTTTGACTTGAGGGGAAATAACTACACCAAGCTGATTATTATCTCTGACATAAGCATCCTGAATTAATCCCTGAGATGTTTGTACAACCCAGTCACCAAAACTTTGTCCAGTTGGGGTATTACCTCTTTCTAACTGTGCATAAGTTTGGTTACTACCAATAGGTGGGGTAGCAGTGCGGTCAGTTTCTGTGACAGTAGGGCCACCGCAAGCGGTAGTTATTGTTAACACTAAAACTAATATGAAAGCGATCGCAATTTTGCGACCCTGCTCCAGCAGATTCATTGTTTACCTCTAATAGTCAAATATTGACAAAGCAGCCGTGATTAGTGATTAATTAACTCCCTGGTATAATTCTCCCTCATAAAAATTGCTCTAGGTTCTATTTAAATTCCACTGAAATTACACTAAAAAAATCAACTAAAAATCATTGGGATTCGCCATGACACTGCCAAGTATTTTTAATTATCTTTATAATCTAGTTGCAGGTTTCGACTACCATCTTCTGCCATAGGTTATATTAGATATCTGTATAAAAAGATTGAGGACAAAAGTAAGTTTATCCCTTAAGATTTTGCTAGATAAAAAAACAAAAAAAACCGGTTATCTCAAATAACCGGAAAGTGGTGTTAATTGCAATTAGTTTGAGAACTAATCTAGGAAACCCATGAGCACAGGGGCGTCATCAATCAGATTTGATGCTGTTGGACGATTACCAAAAGAAGTGTAATTATTGGCAATTACTAATGTACTCGCAGCAATGGGACGAATACCAGACAGGTTGATGGTGTCAACAACTTGAAATGTCTGAGCAGCGATGGGACGAATTCCCATAATATTCACTGTATCAGCTACAGCCAATGTACTGATGCCAATAGGACGGATTCCAGAAATTTTAACTGTTCCAGCAATTTGTAGATCACTGCTTCCTATGGGGCGTACTCCAGCAATAGCTAGTTTACCTTCGTCTTTGTGTGCTGGTACATCGGAGCCTTTTTCGACGTTATCCGTATTCAAATTATTATCCTGTTTATTTTCAACTGCCACTGTCTTTTCTCCCTTAAGCTTGGTATCCTGTTGTTGAGCATCGGTTTCTTCCCCAGTGCTACTAATACTCATAAACGGATACCTCTAGTTTATTAACTGGATTTTACAATAATTAAGGAAAAATGATTTTTCCCTACTCATCAAGAGTGTAACCTGAAATAACCTAGCAATGATATTAGTATCTTTTAAAGTGATACATAAGTAAATTTAAATTGTGATTTAATTGTAAATTTTTGTAAAATAGTATTGCCATTTATTACTTTTATGTCCTCAGTTCAGCAGGGCATAAACAGTGCGGTTAACATCAGATATGGTATTTTATGACAGGATTTTGTCTTCAAGCTCCATTTATTCCCACAGGAGATCAACCACAGGCGATCGCCCAACTGAGCGCCAGTATTGCAGCTGGTAACCGTTACCAAACTTTACTGGGGGCTACAGGTACAGGTAAGACGTTTTCCATAGCCGCAGTGATTGAAAAAGTGGGTAAGCCCACCTTACTACTAGCCCATAATAAAACCCTGGCAGCACAACTGTGTAACGAATTGCGGGAATTTTTTCCTAATAACGCAGTGGAGTATTTTGTCAGCTACTACGATTATTACCAACCAGAGGCCTATATTCCCGTTACAGATACCTATATTGAAAAAACATCTTCGATTAATGATGAAATCGATATGTTGCGCCACTCCGCCACGCGATCGCTGTTTGAAAGGCGTGATGTAATTGTAGTGGCTTCCATTAGCTGTATCTACGGTTTAGGTATTCCCGCAGAATATCTGAAAGCTGCCATTCCCTTGCGTATAGGTATGGAAGTAAATCAACGGCAAATTTTACGCGATTTAGCATCAGTACAGTATAGTCGTAACGATGTAGAAATGAGTCGGGGACGTTTTCGCGTCCGGGGGGATGTCTTAGAAATTGGCCCAGCCTATGAAGATAGAATTATTCGGGTAGAATTCTTTGGGGATGAAATCGACGCTATTAGATATATTGACCCGGTGACCGGTGAAATTATCCGCAGTTTAGAGACTGTGAATATTTACCCAGCGCGTCACTTTGTCACCCCAGAAGAACGCCTAGAAGCAGCTTGTGATGATATTGCGGCGGAGTTAAAGCAGCACAAAGCCGAATTAGAACAGGGGGGGAAACTCTTAGAAGCACAACGCATAGACCAGCGTACACGCTATGACCTGGAAATGTTGCAACAAGTAGGTTATTGTAACGGGGTTGAGAACTATTCGCGTCACTTAGCGGGAAGAAAGGCGGGGGAACCCCCAGAATGTTTAATTGATTATTTTCCTAAAGATTGGTTATTAGTCATAGATGAATCACACGTTACAGTACCACAACTTCGGGGTATGTATAACGGTGACCAAGCTAGGAAAAAAGTGTTAATTGACCATGGGTTTCGTCTTCCTAGTGCTGCTGATAACCGACCGTTACAAGCAGAAGAATTTTGGCAAAAAGTGAATCAATGTATTTTTGTTTCCGCCACCCCAGGAAATTGGGAGTTAGAAGTATCTCAGGGTCATATTGCTGAACAAGTAATTAGACCGACTGGGGTAGTTGACCCGGAAATTTTTGTACGCCCCACAGCAGGACAAGTTGATGATTTATTAGGGGAAATTAAAGAGAGGGTAGAACGCCAAGAAAGGGTGTTAATTACCACCTTAACTAAAAAAATGGCGGAGGATTTGACCGAGTATCTCCAAGAGCAAAGTATCCGGGTGCGCTATTTGCATTCAGAGATTAATTCTATTGAGCGGATAGAGATTTTACAAGATTTGCGCGGGGGTAATTTTGATGTTTTGGTGGGGGTAAACTTGCTGCGGGAAGGTTTGGATTTACCGGAGGTTTCCTTAGTTGCAATTATGGATGCTGATAAAGAGGGCTTTTTACGGGCTGAACGTTCTTTAATTCAAACTATTGGTAGAGCAGCGCGTCACGTCCGGGGACAGGCGATTTTATATGCTGACCGTCTCACAGATAGTATGGTTAAAGCCATTGATGAAACAGACAGGAGGCGGGGTATTCAAGTTGCATATAACCAGATGCACGGTATTACACCCCAATCTATTGTTAAAAGGTCAAGTAATGCCATTTTATCATTTTTAGAAGTTTCTCGGCGGTTGAATGGTAATGATTTAAAAGTGGTAGATGAACATATAGATGAATTACCACTAGAACAGATTCCGCAGTTGATTGGGAAGTTAGAAGAACAGATGAAAGCAGCAGCCAAGAAATTGGAATTTGAAGAGGCGGCAAAATTGCGCGATCGCATTAAACATTTACGGGATAAAATGCTGGGAAGTTAAGTTTTACTTATGGGTGAAGGCAAGACCCCGAAGACAAGGGGGGAAGTCAACATACTAGTAAACCCGCCCGTAATACTAAAATGTAGGCATGACAATATTTTGAGTACTGGTTATGAAAATTAAAGTATTAATTTGGCAGGAAGATGGTGTTTGGTGCGGTTCTGTACCTGCTTTACCTGGTTGTCACACTTGGGGAGACAGCTACGAACATCTACTAGAAATGCTTGAAGATGCTGTTCAAGGTTGGTTAGATGTTGCTAGTGACCGAGAGGCGAGTGAAGCAGAAAAGCAATTGGTTGAGCTATCTCTATGAAATCTGTTTCAGGTAAGGAACTTTGCAAGGTTGTGGAACGATATGGCTGGGAGCTAAAACGAATTACTGGTAGCCATTACATTTATGGAAAAAAGGATCTTGAAGTCATCCTTTCCATTCCAGTTCATAGTAATCGTGATTTGCCAAAAGGAACTTTAAAAAGCATTTTGAAGGATGCTGGAATTAGTGAGAAAGATTTGGAGTAGCAATAATCACTAAGAATAAATTTTAGGTATCGCATTAAACATTTACGGGATAAAATGCTGGGAAGCAATTAATTTACTGCCATAATATTCTTGATATGGTCAGCTAACCTCATGGCTAAAGCAACAATGGTAAGTGTAGGATTAGCAAAACCTCCTGTAGGAAACACAGAGCTACTGGCGATGAATAGGTTAGAAATACCATGGACTTGGCAATTTCTATCAACAACACCCTGTTTGGGGTCATCATGCATCCTTGTTGTTCCCATGTGATGATGTAAACCAGGATGGATTAATTTTGGTAAATTGCCATCTCGTTCAATTTGTAACTCACCAATGCCAGCCAGAGCAATTTCTTGTTGTAAAATATCTTGGGTTCTATTGATGTGTTCAATATCAATTTCATTCCAACGCCAGTTTAACTTGACTCGTTGACGACCGAGGCGATCGCGATCGCCAGTCAGTGTTATACGATTGTCAGGGTCGGGGACTTGTTCAGCTATTTGTAGAAGGGTAAAACCGGCAAATCGTCTTTCTTTATCTGGAATATATGACCAACCACTCCAAGCCAGACTAGGAACAAAAGGTTCCTGCTTGATAATTGCTCCGTAAGCAGCAGGTAAGATATAGTCAAGACCCAAAACAATATTTTTTAAGTGTTTGCCAATATTTCGATGTACTTCTGGTTTATGTATTGATGACAGCAGTGTTTTCAGAGAATTTGCAGCTTTTAACTGATGTAGTTTGGGAATAGGAAACATTAATGTACTAATATTTAGTAATTGTTGATGGTGCATACATTCTTCTGTCAAAGTTAACTTACCCATGACTGGAATGTTATTAACCCGCCGCAAATCATATAAAGCTGTCTTGCGAAAAATCTCTGGATTACTAGGAATCAATTTACCACCATGAACTAAAGAATGATCCATAAAGAATCTCCCTACTAGATCATTTTGATTACCTAACCCAGTTGTTTGCACTTTATTTGATAGTAATAATAAACGTGCTGTTTCTATACCACCTGTTGCTAGTATAGTAAATTTGGCACGTACCCAAAATTCTTTGCCAGATAAACAAGCCACCCTTAAACGAGTTACATTTGTGGCTGTTTCATCAGTCTCAATTTCCACTAGGCTAGCATTGAGATATGTGGTAATATTTCTGGCTTGCTGAATTACTTCACGGGAATCATGGGTAAATACAGCACGAGGGCCAAACTGAAACATATTAGTAGTTACATTCCCAGAAAATGGCAAACAAGGAGTTTGAGCCTCTTCCCAGTCCTGAGCATCATAACTAAAAGTTCCCAGTTGGCAAAGTTGATGAGCGCGTTTATAAAAAGGATCAAGATGAGATTTATCAAAAGGCCAACCACTGTAAGGTAGCCAATCGCGCTTTTCAAAGTCTATTTTATCTAATGGGGCATACCTAACACCAATGACATTATTACCTAGGCGAATTTTCCAAAAGTTAGCCGTACCGCCGAACTGAAAACAACGCTGACTTTCTAAGGTGTCAAAATGATTATTAACACTTTCACCTAAAGTCAGTGATTGAGTATTCCGATCAAAATTTAATCCACCAGTTTCTAATAAAATCACCCGAAAATCTGTTCGGGCTAATTCACGCGCTAAAGTAATACCTGCTGGTCCAGATCCAACAATACAAACTTCAGTTTCCAGAGTTTCATCTTGGGGTAATTTGCGTGCATCAATCAACATTTTTAGATAAGTATCTCTAATCAAAATATGTCTTGTTCAAAAAGGTCATCTGAAGGATTTTTTTCATTGTTTCCTTTGTTGAATTAGATTGAATATGGCACAACTTTAGAGGATGTGCAACATTTAAATATTATTAATTTTTCCGGTTAAAATTGGTGAACCCTGTCAATATAAACGCTAATATAAGAGGATGTTTGTCAAGTCATGATTAGTGTATCAAATTCGGTGGTTGAGCGAAGTCGAAACCACGATACCCCCAATAATCTCTAAAATCTCTTGCGGTTATCTTAACCTCACTTCCTCCCCCTTATATTCCTTCGACTTCGCTCAGGGAAGTTATTGATTTCGGTTGCGATCCTACCTACTATCGAACCCCTGGTAAGGGGAGGGTTAGGGTGGGGTGTGTTGGGTGTGTTCCCTGTTCCCTCTTCCCTGTTCCCTAAGATAAAAATTACCTCTTGGAAACTTATCAAACATCCTCTAAGAGCAACTGATACAATTTCAGGGATAAAGAGATAAATAGTGGGTTAAGTCAACCCTAACCCACCTAACAGACTAAATTATTAAGCAACTACAAAATTCACCAACTTTCCGGGAACCACAATCACCTTTTTAATTTCCTTACCCTCAGTGTAACGTTGCACAACCTCAGACTCACGGGCGTATCTTTCTAACTCCGCCTTATCAGCTTGTGCGGGGACGGGAATATCTGCACGTTTTTTACCGTTAATCTGAATTACCAAAGTAATTTCCTCAGCTACCAAAGCTCCGGGGTCAAAAGATGGCCAAGTCTGAGTGTGGATAGAACCAGTATTACCCAAGGACTGCCACAATTCCTCAGCAATGTGGGGGGCAAAAGGAGCTAACATGAGCACTAAAGTTTGAACTCCCTCAGCATAAATAGGGGAATTTTTGCACTCAGCATCAGTGAGAGCATTACTTAACTTCATCAATTCCGAAACAGCGGTATTGAATTGATATTCATCTTGTAAATCTTCCGTCACTCCTTGAATAGCGGTGTGAATAGCGCGCCGTAATTCCTTTTCTGGCTTAGTTAAATCAGAAAGTTCTGGCTTTTTCCTGCATACCCCAGCGGTAGCATAATCTGTGACCAAGCGCCATACCCGATTTAAAAACCGAAATTGTCCTTCTACATCTGCTTCGTCCCACTCCAAATCCTTTTCTGGGGGTGCTTTGAACAGGATAAACATCCGCGCCGTATCCACACCATACTTACTAATCACATCTTCTGGTGCTACACCATTACCCTTAGACTTAGACATAGTGGCATAGAGGCGTTGTAATGGTTCACCTGTTTGGGGGTCGCGGGGGTCTGCTGGGTTGACTAAATGAGAGGGAACCCATTTATCTTTACCGCTCTTATTGGGGTTCATATAAGTTAAACCCTGTACCATACCCTGAGTCAACAACCGGGCGAAGGGTTCATCAAAGTTAAGTAAACCTCTATCCCGCAGCACCTTAGTAAAGAACCGGGAATATAACAAGTGTAAAATAGCGTGTTCAATACCACCCACATACTGATCTACAGGCATCCAGTCATTAGTTTTAGCGGGGTCAAAAACTTGTTCTGTATTCTGAGCGTCGGGATAGCGTAGGAAATACCAAGAAGAATCAATAAAGGTATCCATGGTATCGGTTTCTCGGCGAGCGGGAGTACCGCAACTAGGACAGGGAACATTGACCCAGCTTTCCAACTGAGTCAAAGGTGAACCCCCACGCCCGGTTAATTCCACCTCTTCTGGTAACCTGACGGGCAAATCCTCATCGGGGACTGGTACTATGCCACAATTGGGACAGTGAATAACTGGTATAGGTGCGCCCCAGTAGCGTTGTCGGGAAATTAACCAATCTCGCAGGCGGTATTGTATTCGCAGTTTACCAAAATTTTCTGACTCAGCATATTTAATGATTGCCTCTTTGGCATCTGTGGAATTCATACCGGTGAAAGACCCGGAATTAATTAAAATTCCTGGCTCAGTATATGCCTGATTGTATTCAATATTAATAACTTTGGTGATTTCATCTGTGGGTGATGTGGGCGTTAGGTCAAAATCTGCCACATCATCGGGGGAAGCAATGACAAACTCAATGGGTAAATTATAAACACGGGCAAATTTAAAATCTCGCACATCATGAGCAGGTACACCCATAACTGCCCCGGTACCATATTCATACAGTACATAGTCGGCGATCCAAATGGGTACTTGTTCCCCGGTAAAAGGGTTGATGACTTGGCCACCAGTGGGGATACCGCGCTTGGGTTTGTCTTCAGCGGTGCGTTCTAACTCGCTTTGCTGGGAAACTTCTTGAATAAATGCTTCTACAGCTGGTTTTTGCTGTGGGGTGGTGACCACACGGGTTAAAGGGTGTTCGGGAGCTAATACTACATAGCTAACACCATAAACTGTATCTGGGCGTGTGGTGTAGACAGCCACCTTTTCATCCTTTCCCACTACGGGAAATTCTAAATAAGCGCCTGTAGACTTACCAATCCAATTAGCTTGCATTAACTTGACCCGTTCGGGCCAACCGGTTAATTTATCTAAATCGTTGAGTAATTCTTCAGCGTAGTCGGTAATCTTTAAAAACCACTGGCGTAATAGTTTTCGCTCAACTTTCGCCCCACTGCGCCAAGAACGACCTTCGTTATCTACTTGCTCGTTAGCTACCACAGTTTGGTCTACGGGGTCCCAGTTTACTGCTGCTTCTTTTTGATATGCTAACCCGGCTTGCCAGAACTGCAAGAAAATCCACTGTGTCCACTTATAATAGTCTGGTGAACAAGTAGCAACTTCGCTGTCCCAGTCGATAGACAAACCCAGACGCTTTAATTGCTGCCGCATTTGGGCAATGTTTTGATAAGTCCACTGGGCTGGTGGTACTCCCCGGTCAATGGCGGCGTTTTCTGCTGGTAAACCAAAAGCGTCCCAACCCATGGGGTGGAGTACCCTATATCCTTGCATTCCCTTGAGGCGTGCAATTACATCGGTAATAGTATAATTACGGACATGACCCATGTGGAGGCTGCCCGATGGATAGGGGAACATGGAAAGGGCGTAGAATTTTGGCATTTTAGTATTTGCAGATGTCTTATCTAGGCCAAGTTCTGCCCATGTTTGTTGCCATTTTTCCTCAATGTCTGCTGGGTTATATCGGGAATCCACCAAAATTCTCCTACGGGACTATAATCGTGTTTGCTTCAATATTATAGATGCTGGGGAATGTTACAGGGCTTCAAAGTCAGCTGTAAACCCGGCAAAGTTGGTACACTCTTCTTGAAAAGCTTCTGCATCGCTGACATCTTCTATTTTATATGCCATGATTCTTGTACCATCTGGCATTTTTTTAGAAGAAATACATTCGCCTTGATATTTGTCTGATATGCTTTTGAAGTTAGCGCCGTGTTGTTTCCAAGCGTCACCGGAACAAGTTACATTTACCCGCCACATAATTTCTCTCATTTACTAGCTATTAATACTTATTATCTCACATGGGTGGTACATATTTTTGAGGTTTACCGTGACGCAGATTTGATTCTAGGGGTAAGTAGGTGAACAGAAAAAAACCGCAGTATGTAACGAAGAGTAAAGTGTCGCAAAACCTCTTCTCTGTTCCCCGTTCCCTGTTCCCTGTTCCCTTGTCATAACGACAAATTTTAATGCCCACTTACTTATCTATTAGGTATGAGATGCTTTAGTCGTAAATTATCAGGATTTTCTATCTCTGGGATGTGTTTATTTTTATAACTATCTACCATAATGCACATAGAGGATCTTGTTTGTGTCATTCATGTTTGTGATTTAAATAGGAAAGGTTAAAAATGTCGAAGAATGTTAAGGAGCAAATTACTATCGATTTGCAACAGGTTAAAGAAACTGGACAGTTAAGAACTCAGCGGATTCGGGAAATTGTTAAATCTGCTGTTTCTCAGCTTAGTTCGGAACTGAAAGCAGGTTCTAGTGATATTCGTTATCTAGTAAAAGATGCGGTTTCTGCTGTGGTGGAAAACTTTCAACACAGGGGGGCGGAAATTAAGGAAGATGTCACAGCTTGCATTGAGGGGGCGTTGGAAGGGGTTAATAGCAAACGACATGAGGCGATTGTAAAAACTCAAGGAGAAGTCAAGAAGCTACAAGCACAATTGGATAGTGAAGAGGAACAAATTCAGCAAGAAGTTGATGGTATTTTAACGGAAATTGCCGAAACTAGCAAGGATAAAACTGAGGATACTAAAAATGCGATCGCTTCTGCTATCAATACCATTAAAGATAGTGAGGAGGTAGCTTTACTTAAGAAACGTTATGCGCAATTGCAAGCTCAATTAGCTATTGTCCGGGCGAATTTGGCTGCGCGTTATGGCGGCCGGGATGGTGAGGTTAAGGATTATCTAGATGAGGCAAAACAGTGGTATGATCAGGCTCGTCCCCAAGCTGAGGCTATGGCGACACAAGTGGAAGAACAGCGATCGCACCTAGAAGATAAACTAGGGGAAGCTGGCGCTGCTATGGCCAGAAAGGAGCGTCAAATTAAACAAACTTTACGGGAGTTGTTACTATCCACTGCTGAGATTTTTAAAGATGAGACACCTACTGATAATAAACAGGAGGAACTAACTCGTAAGTAGTCTTGACAAATGTTGAGAGAAATTCATCAGCCAAGAAATCAGGGTGGTTAATTACCACCCTCTTTAAATGGAGACGCTCATTTTAATTTAATAACTACGTCCTTGTTGATTGAGTTCTTCATGTTTAGCAATTACCCAAACTGCATGGATGCTACCGGGAAGCCAGCCTAAAAGTGTGAGTAAAATGTTAATTAACAAAGTTGGACCAACACCAACTGTGAGAAACACACCTAAAGGAGGAAGGAATAAACCTAAAAGTAAGCGACCGATTTTCATGATTTGGCGATTTTATTTAATGAGGTTTTTGTGCAAATTGTGTAGGATGTTTATCTGGAGGGTAATTCGCCTTGGCTATTAACATCACTACTGCTTAAAACAGGATATCTTTCAGCCAAATACTTGTTAATGAAGGTATTAGCAAAAGATAAAATTACCGGACCCAGAAAAAAGGCGAGAACTCCCCGGACTGCGAACCCCGGAACCACCACCGCAGCTAACAAGAAACAAAAACCGTTAACTACTAGGGAAAATGCTCCGAAGGTGAGGAAGTTAAGGGGTAAAGATAAAGCAGCAAGGACTGGTTTAATGGAACTGTTGATCAAACCAATGACTAAACCAGCAATCATAGCTGCTGGAAAATTAGCAAGACTTACACCCGGTACAACTAAATCGACAATTAACAAGCTCAAGGCTGTGGCTATGACCGTTAAAAGTGTTCCCCACATTGTTTTTACCTAAAAACAACAGATGGATTCTTGACGATTCCTGGTATTATTTTCAGATCAATACTTATATTTTCCATCTTGAATAAGAGGGATTATGTTTATACCATTAGGGTGAGAGTGTCTTTGTAGGGTTGTTTTATAAGTTTTCAACAGGTAATTTTTATCTTAGGGAACAGGGAACAGGGAACAGGGAACAGGGAATGAGGAACAGGGAATGAGGAACAGGGAACAGGGAATGAGGAATGGGGAAGGGGGAACAAACAAAAAAACAATCAAATCCAGTCCCCTCCCCTTATAAGGGGAGGGTTAGGGTGGGGTCAAATAATAGTTGATACACTAATCATAACTTTTGAGAGATCCTCTAACAGCTTTCATCGATAAACTAATACGGTGCAACTTTTCGTTAACTTCCAATACCCGCACCTTCACAACTTGTCCCACTTTAACAACTTTCTGGATATCATCGACAAATCTATCAGCTAGTTGGGAAATATGCACTAAACCATCTTGATGTACGCCAATATCCACAAAAGCGCCAAAGTTAGCCACATTGGTAACTATTCCTTCTAATTCCATCCCTACCTGTAAATGACTAATTTCTGTAATTCCTTCTCTAAAGGTGGCGTATTTAAATTCGGCGCGGGGGTCTCTACCTGGTTTCTCTAGTTCCCTGATTATATCCCTGAGTGTAGGTTCCCCAATGCCGTCGGTGACGTATTTCTTGAGGTTGGTTTTTTTCAGCTTGGCTGCAATTTCTGTAATCTGATTTAAGGATATATCCAAATCAGCGGCGATCGCCTGCACCACAGAATAACTTTCGGGATGGACTGCGGTATTATCTAAAGGGTTATCACCGCCACGAATCCGCAGAAAACCCGCAGCTTGTTCAAAAGCCTTGGGTCCCAACTTCGCCACCTTTAATAATTGTCTGCGGTTCTTAAAGGCTCCATGCTCGTTGCGATAGGTGACGATGTTATTGGCTACTGTGGCTGTAATTCCCGAAACAAAAGTTAACAATTCCTTAGAGGCGGTGTTTAAGTCCACCCCCACATAATTAACGCAACTTTCCACAGTCTCATCAAGTTTCTTTTTCAGCAACTTTTGATCAACATCATGTTGATATTGTCCCACACCGATAGATTTAGGGTCAATTTTTACTAGTTCCGCTAGGGGGTCCTGTAACCGGCGACCGATACTAATAGCACCGCGCACGGTAATATCTAAATCAGGAAACTCTTCTAATGCCACTTTACTGGCAGAATATATTGATGCTCCCGATTCATTGACGATAACTTTAATGGGTTTGGGGTCTATATCTTGTAAGACCTGGTTCACAAACTCATCGGTTTCCCGGGAAGCTGTACCGTTACCGATCGCAATTAACCTGATTTGATATTGTGTAATTAAATTTTTGAGAGTTTGTACAGCTTTGTCCCGTTGTGCTGACCCTTGGTGAGGAAACACCGCTTGGTAGGCTAAAAATTTTCCTGTTTCGTCAAGTACCACAACTTTACACCCGGTTCTAAAACCAGGGTCAATCGCCAGTGTGGGTTTCATTCCCGCGGGTGCAGATAACAGTAACTCTCGCAGGTTGGCCTCAAAGGTTTGAATTGATTCTATATCTGCGTAGGTTTTTTTCTGGGAAATCACCTCACCCATAATGGAGGTTTTCATCAGCCGATTAAATGCGTCTTTGACCATGGCTTGATAAAATTCCCGAATTGTGGGATTTTTGGTTTTAATTTCCCTTGCTTCTAGATAGTTGAGTACAATATCTTCATCAAAAGCAATTTCATAATTTAAGATTCCCTCCGCTTCACCGCGACACAAAGCCAGGAGGTTATGGGGGGCAATATTTTTTACCCCCATCTGATAGTTGCGGTACATCTCAAACTTGGTTGTACCTTCGGGATAATCTTTCTTGATCTGAGAGATAAATACCCCTTTCTCCAGAAAATAATCACGCAGATATGCCCTTAACTCCGCTTTTTCTGCCACTTCTTCCGCTAAAATGTCAGCCGCGCCCTTGAGTGCTTCCTGTGGTGTTTTCACCTCCAGAGTCTGAGAAACATACTGCATTGCTGCTGTTTCTAGTGGTGCTGTGGGACTTTGAGGGACATTGAGAGATTTAATCAACTGGGCTAAAGGTTCTAAACCCTTTTCCCTGGCAATGGTAGCACGGGTGCGCCTTTTTGGTCGATAGGGTAGGTATAAATCCTCTAATTCTGTTTTTTGTAAGCAGGATGTAATTTTGGCTTTGAGTTCTTCTGTGAGTTTACCTTGTTGGGCGATCGCATTGAGAATTACCCCCTTGCGTTCTGCTAACTCTGTTAAATAAGCATAGCGCTCAAACAAGTCCCGCAGTTGTACCTCGTTCATTTCCCCTGTGCGCTCCTTGCGGTAACGTGCGATAAAAGGAACCGTCGCACCTTCGGTTAACAGTTCCAAGGCGTTTTCGATTTGTTCAGGTTTGAGGTTTAATTCAGTCGCCAGTAGTTGAGGAATATTCAGCATAAGGTGTTTAACTTAAGAAATGTTGCTCCTCCTAAAAATGTAATAGATATCTGCGCGCAACAATGTTTGACAACGCATATTTATTTTTTGGAGATGTTAATATTACCTTAACGGCCAAATTTTCATAGTCTTGTCATAACTCCCACTAGCTAGGGTTTGACCATCCGGGCTAAATCCTACAGACCTCACCCAGTCAGAATGTCCAGTGAGGGTGTGAGACAGCTTACCTGTCCTCACATCCCACAGTTTGATAGTCTTGTCATAA